>CAZASP010000033.1:0-9930 GCA_964487865.1 uncultured Clostridium sp.
ATGGCTATAAATATCCATAGTATTGCAAATATAATAAAATTCTTTCTATTTCTTCGAATGGCTCCTTCAATTTTATAATGCATACAATTCACCTACTCTTTAGTATTTATTTATAATTGTGGTTCATCGTCCTTTTGTCTTATGTCTTTTGATGGTTTTCCACCATCTTTTGCAACAATTTTCATTCCTAGTGCTAGATCTTGTGAATTTACTACTTCTCTTGGTTTATTATAATCTTCTACAACTGTTTTTGTATTTCTTTTATTAGGCTCTGCAACGTGTTTTTCGCAACATGCACTTAATGTAAAATAACTCATTTCTGTTTTATCGTCTTTTGTTGCTGCTCCTTCGATTGCTTCCACAGGTATTTGTGTGTTTCTTTTATTTTCTTCTGCCATAACGTTCCTCCTACTTTCCTTCTCTTATTTCGAATGCGAAATAAGATTTGTATGGTTTTAACTTACATTTTCCTTTTACTTCATTTGTTTTTTCATCAAAATAAAGTACCGGTTTTATTTCTTCCGCTGTTTCTGGGTCAATAATAGATATCGGTCTTTTTAAGTTTGGTGTGTACTGAAAGTCTTTATATTCCATTTCTTCTTCTGAATATAATGTGTTAAATTTGAGTGATGATGGTTTTTTGGTTATTTTTACTTCATCACCTAATAAAAGCCCAGTATTAATAACAACTTTTTCCTCTCCAAATGATAAAATAACTAATTGATTTCCATCTTTTTGAGGTTCTTCAACATAAAAAGTTTTCCTATTCAAATTTCCTACTATTTCTTCGGTGTGTTCTAATCTTTCTACTGTGTATTTAGGATATTCGTCTAGGTACTCTTTCTTAGTTTTATTTATTTGATAAATTACGGTTTTTACCCCTTCTGGATCTGTTATACTAAAATGTTTACCTTCTTGTATGGTTTCCATTTTTACACCTCTCCTCTATGATTTTAATCCATAGATTTTCTTTTGTTTAACACTATAATTAATTATAGCTAAATTTCGGCATTTTGTCAATATATAATTTATGTAAATGTTATTTTTCCTCGTTTCTTGGATTAAAATTTGATATTTCATTTAATTTTTCAAACAATTCTCGTTCTTGCTTGCTTAATTGCTTTGGTAGAACTATTTTAATTTCAGCAATTAAGTCTCCTCTTTTTCCATCTCTGTTTTTGTAACCTTTTGATGGAATTTTTATTTTTTCTCCACTTTGAATTCCTTGTGGTATGTATACTTTAGTTTCATCATCTATAGAAGATATTTTTGCACGAACCCCTAATGCTGCTTCCCAAGGGGCTAATAACAAATCTGTATATAAATCAGAACCTTTTAGTTTAAATGATTTACTGTCTTCAATATTTATTTTTATTAATAAATCACCATTTTTTCCACCATTTTCACTTGGCTTTCCTTGACCAATTAAACGTATTTTCTCTCCTTTTTGAATACCTTGTGGAATTGTTACTGTTATCTTTTTAATTTTTCCTTCGGCTGTTCTTATGGATAGTGTTTTTTCCATACCATAAAATGCTTCTTGTATACTAACATTTATTTGTGTTTCTATATTCTCACCTTTAGTAGCATGTTTTTTATTAATTGTTCGTGTGTCTTTTTCATCTTTTTCTAGATCACCTAAAAACATATTTAGAATTGTTCCTTTTTCTCCCTTTCCTGAAAAAGCTTTTTCTGCTTTTCCAAAACGAGAATTCCATATCCTATCATATTTTCTTTTAGAGGCTGGAACAGATAGTATTTTATATGCTTCATTTATATCTTTTATTTTTTCTTCTGCTAAATTATCTCCTACATTCAAATCAGGATGATATTTTTTAGCAGCTTGTCTATATGCAAGTTTTATTTCTTCAATTGAAACATGGCTTGTTTCTAAATCTAATATTTTGTAATAATTTTTAAATACCATTTTTAACATCCTCCCAAAATTAGGTATGTTTATTATATCATAAAATAGAAAAAAATCCATAGTTTTATGGATTTTTTTCTATTTAGTTATAGTTCAACTATAATTTGCTGGTCCCCACGAATTGTTATGAATAAAAAATATATTAAACTTTCAGAGTGAAAAATGAGAGTGACTAGTAACACTCTAATTACACCTTTCTTTGCTTAAGTCTATTATTTTATCTAATAGTTCTTGATAACTAATGCCTGCTTTTTCAAATAATTTAGGATATATGCTTATGTTAGTAAATCCAGGCATTGTATTGATTTCATTTATGTATATTTGCTCAGTTTCTTTTTCTATAAAGAAGTCTACTCGTGCTAAACCTTTTCCATCTAAAGCTTTGAAAGCTTTTATTGCCTGTTTCCTTATTTCATTTGATGATTTTTCGGAAATATCAGCTGGTATGTCTGTTTTTGAGTTTTGATTATTGTATTTTGCATCATAACTGTAAAAGTCTTCTGCTGATTTAACCTCTCCTACTACTGATGCGATTACTTCTTGGTTACCTAGTACAGCACATTCTAATTCTTTTCCTATTATTCCTTCCTCTATTAATATTTTCGAGTCAAATTGTGATGCATATTTTATTGCATTTTTTAATTCTTCTTCATTTTTTACTTTATTTATTCCTACACTTGAACCAGAGTTTGAAGGTTTAACAAACATTGGATATTTTATATTTTTTTCTATTTTTTTTGTTATTTCTTCTAGTGGTATTATTTTTTCATTAAAAGTTTTATCTATGTAAATATAATTATCATTATTTTTGTATTTTCTTATGTATTCACATTTTGCTTGTTTTAACCCAGCTTTTTCAAAAATTATTTTTGTATACGCTTTATCCATACCAATACTTGAGGCTAAAACTCCACATCCTACATAAGGTTTTTTTATTAATTCAAATAATCCCTGTATTGTTCCATCTTCCCCATATAGGCCATGTAAAACCGGAAACAAAACATCTAATTTTTTTAAATACTTTATTATATTTTCTATTTCTTCTTGTTTATTTTCTTTTTGCTTATACCATAATCCATCTTTTCCAATGTAAATTGGAAAAATTTCGTATTTATTTTTATCTAAATTTTCTATAATGGATTTAGCAGATATTACAGACACTTCGTTTTCTGTAGACATTCCTCCAAAAATAACACCTATCTTTGTTTTTTGCATTATTTTTCACACTCCCTTTTAATTTGTTCAGCAAGCTCATAAAATTTCATTCCATGAGAGGCTTTAAACAAAATAATATCTCCTGATTGCATAATTTTTCTTAAGTATTCAACAATTTCTTGAGAATTTTTAAAGTAGTGAACCATATCTTCTGACATGCCATTTGCCTTTGCACTTTCTATTATGTATTTTGCATAATCTCCGCTTCCGATAAGTATATCAATTTTATTTTTTGCAACTTCTTTGCCTACTTGCTCATGCAATTTTTGTGAATAATCTCCCAATTCTAACATATCTCCTAATACAGCAATTTTTCTATTATTTTTAAATTTCCCCAAATATTCTAAACTTGCTTGCATTGCCTCAAGACTTGCATTATATGCATCATTAATTATTTTAACACCATTCTTTAAATTACATGTATCCATTCTTTTCTCTGTTAATCTAAAAGTTTCTATTCCTTTTTTGATTTTATCTATTTCTATATTTAATTCTATTCCCACAGCAATTGCACATAAAGCATTATATATAAAATGTTCTCCCCCTACTGGTACTTTTACTGTTGTATTTTCATTTTCAAATGCATTTTCTTTACAAAATTTCCAATTGAATTGACTACTTTCTTCTTTTAATTCTATGCCCATTGCTTGAATATTGCTACTTTGCTTTATTCCATAAGTAATAATATTATTTTTATCTTTATTTTCATTTTGCCACTTGTGTAATAAATCGTTGTCATTATTTATAATAATAATTGGATTTTCTGCTCCATCTAAAATTTCTAATTTTGCTTTTAAAATATTTTCTCTAGAGCCTAAATTACCAATATGTGAAGTTCCAATATTAGTAATAACACATATATTTGGTTTTGCAATATTACTTAATAAGCTAATCTCTCCAAAATGGTTCATTCCCATTTCTAATACCATAGCTTCTTCGTCTTGTAAATTTAAAATAGTAAAGGGCAAACCTATATTATTATTTTGATTTCCAATAGTTTTTAAAGCTTTATATTTTTGTGAAACTACATTAGAAACGATATCTTTAGTACTAGTTTTGCCTACACTTCCTGTAATAGCAATTACAGGTATATTATAAAAACTCCTTTTTAAGCTAGCAATTTTATATAATGCATCTAAAGTGTCTTCAACAAGTATAATATTTTTATTTTCAAAAGTATGTAAATCTTGTTCTTCAAACTGTATGTCAGAAACAATAACACTGTCAGCACCATTTTCTAAAGCTTGTTTCCAAAAAAGATTTCCATTAAAATTTTCTCCTTTAATAGCTATGTAAGTATCTCCTTTATTAATATTTCTAGTATCTCTTGAAAATTTACAACATTCATAACTTGGATTTCCACAAATTAGTTTTCCTTTTGTTATTTCAATAATTTCACTTACCTTTAGATTTCTCATTAATACACCTCTTTGTTTTCCTTTTGCTAAATTATATGCTTATTTCGTTTTTTTTGCAACTATGTGTCGTGTTCTGTGACAAGCACTAGTCTATACCTTTTGCATATTCTAGAACAAACTCAAATTTACATTTTTAAAAAATAAATGAGTAATTAGAGCTCGTCTAATTACCCATTTAGCTGAAATAACTATTTACTTCCTACGCTTCTGTTGGCTATTTCAATTGCCTTTGTAACGATGTTTCCACATTGTTTTGATGACACATTAGCCCAACTTCCACCGTCTTGTTTTACTTGGTCATATACACCTAATTCTTTAGCTATTTCTTCTCTTAAATTTTCAGATATTAATTTACTATTTCTAGACATAACATCCTCCTTAAGATAAATCCATAAGAGATTCTATATAGAATTTAAAAAATTAAATTCTATAATATTATTATAAACAATTTTTTAGATTTTATTTTGACATTTTTTACGTTTTTTTCGCTTTTTTTCTTAAAATGTGATATAATTATATTGGTTCATTTTAATGACATTTTTTTGATAGTTTAGAATAGACTTAATTAATATTTAGAAAGGATTACAAAATGAGCAATTCAAATTCAAATAATCTTTTAGAAAAAGAAAAAAATGCACAGGTTTCAAAAGATTCAAAAAGCAACATAGATAATAAAGAAATTGTTAAAACACAAGAAAATTTAACTGATATGATTGTTGATAATTCAAATAAATCATTAATAGAAACACCAGAAAATAAATTTGTGATGGTAAAAAGAAAATCTAGCACTGTAATGTCCATTTTCACTAAACTAATTATAGCTGTAATTTGTTTAATATTAGCAACTTTTACTATTTTTACAATTTTTAACATGTTAAATACAAATATAATCTCTGGTGTGTCTATTAAAAATATTGATGTTTCTCATTTAAGTCCATCAGATGCTAAATATCAATTAGATAATTATTTAAGTGAGAAATTGCCAGAGGAAATAAAAGTAGTTCATGGCGATTTCGAAACTACTATTTCACTTTCACAAATGGATATTGCATTTGATACTAAAACCGCTACTAATTTAGCCTATGAAATTGGTAGAAATGGGAATTTTTTTGAAAATAATTTCGAAGTTTTGTCAACTTTGTTCGGTCATATTAATATAGAACCTGATATTTCATTAAATAGTCAATTATTAACAAAAAATTTGGAAGATTTATCTGGTCAATTGCCTGATAAAGTTATTCAAAGTAGTTACTACATAGAAGATGATGAATTAATTATTACATCTGGTAAAGAAGGTTATGTTGTTGATGCCGATGCAACTATTCAAGCTATAAAAAAAGCTTTGTCTACATTTTCTGCTCAGGATAATCCTATTGAGTTAGCAGTTAAAACTCAACAACCAGATGATATTGATGTAGATAAAATTTATAATGAAGTTCGTAAAGATCCTGTAGATGCATATTACACAAAAGAACCTTTTGAGGTTTATCCATCTGAAAATGGAGTTGATTTTAAAATATCTTTAGATGAAGCAAAAGCTAAAATAGCAAGTGAGAAAAAAGACGAGTATGTTATTCCTTTAAATATTATTTCACCTAAGGTTACAACTAATATGATTGGAACAGAAGCTTTTCCAGATTTACTATCAACTTTTTCTACTAAATATGCAACAAGCAATAGAAATAGGACTAATAATTTAATTCTTGCTGCTAATAAAATTAATGGTACAGTTTTAATGCCTGGTGAAACTTTTTCTTATAATAAAGTTGTAGGTGAAAGAACAATTAGTGATGGTTATAAAGAGGCTGCTATTTATGTTCAAGGTGAGGTTGTAGATGGTCTTGGTGGTGGTATTTGCCAAATTACTTCTACTTTGTATAATGCTGTTGTTTATGCTAATTTAGAGGTAACTCAAAGAACTAACCATCAATTTATTCCTTCGTATGTTACAGCTAGTAGAGATGCTACTGTAGTATATGGTGCTATTGATTTTCAGTTTAAAAATAATAGAAATTATCCTATTAAGCTTATTTGCTCAGTTTCTGGTGGTGTGGCTACTTTTAAAATTTTTGGTTTAAGACAAGATAATGATTGCGAAGTTCAAATTTCTTCTTATGAAACTAGTAGAACTGCTCATGCAATTTATTCTGAGGCTTATAAGATTTTGAAAAGAAATGGGCAAGTAGTTGATAAACAACTGTTATCTAAAGATACTTATAAAAGACATTAAAATAGATTTAAGGCTGTCATTATGACAGCCTCTTTTATTGTTACATTGTTAATGTGCCATTTGGTGTATTGGTTATCATCAAAACATCTTCTTCTCTGCCATTTTCAGCATTTATATACACCAAAAACTCTCTATCTTCTACCTTTCCTTTAAACTCATAGCATAAAATTTCTGTTTTCCATTCTGTTGGAATAACTGCCAAGCCCTCGCTTCCGATTTCTAAATTCTTATTTAAAGAACTTTTTGCCTTTTCTTGAGTTATATTTATTTTTGAAATATCCCTTTGAGTATGATTATTCAAATATCCTGTTGTTTCCATTCCTAATATTTCTCCATCATCTAGAGCAACTTTTACTTTAATTAAATCTGGATACATTATAACATTATCTTGCATGGCTGCATAATTTATTGTAACAATTCCTTCTTGCTTCAAGTAATAAGTCTCTTTCATATTAGGAAATCCTTTTGATTCTAAAAACTGTTTTCCTTTTTCATCTGCTTCTTCTTGAGAGATAATCTCTGAATTAACTTCCCTATTTGAATTCATAGAAACAACATGTCCACCTTTTTTGCTTATAGATATATTAATGGTTTCATCATCTTGATTTTTAATTGAAAAGTCGTAAGCAGGAATTGTTGCATTTTCAGAAAATCCTAAATTTGTATTTTCTTTAACATTTTCCGTTCCGATAAAATTTTCTGCTATTTGCTTTGCTTGCTCTTCTTCTATATCATCTCCTGTAATTCCTTTAGCTTCCTGAGTTGTTAAATGCTCTGAGAACGCTCCGTCATAAATTAAGCCAGAATATTCATGAAAGTTTTCTTCTAAATTACTAAAACTTTCTTTTGAAATATTATCTACCTGTTGAGCAAAAGCTACTGTTCCTTTATCAGTTAGTTCTCCCCATTCAAATCTTCCACTATTTAAATCTTCTGATAATTGATTTAATGTATTTTGTAATTCTACACTATAAGAATGTAAATCTTTTAAATTATTTAGGTCATCTTGTGTTAAATCTTCATTATAAATATTTTTGCGTGACAAAGAATAACTATAATCACTAACTTGATTTAAAAATTTCTCAGTATTTTCTAATTCTTGACTTTCTATTGGTAATCTAGATAAATAACTTTGTGCCAAATTGGCTTCTCTCCATACATTTGTTAGTGTCTCTGCTCCATGTTCTGATGTAGATGAAATTAGTGATTTTGCTAAATATGTTTCCACATTTTGTACATAGTCAACCAATTCGTAAAAAGCCATATTATAATTATTTTCTGATGCTTGCTTATACTCATTATGATTTTTATACAATATAATTCCTAATGCTATTACAAGTACTACTAATACACAAATTATAGCTAACATATATTCTTTTTTGAATTTTTTCATAATTAACCTCCTATTTGCAGAAACGATGTTTACCTATTGTTTTAACTAATGGTCTCGACCAAATCCATTTATTTGTTGCCGTTGCTGGATTAAAATAATAAATACATCCTCCTGTTGGATCCCAGCCATTTATGGCATCTTGAGCAGCTTTATATACAGTTGAACCTTCACTTATTGGATGATTAATTTGTCCATCTGCAACAGCTGTAAAAGCCCCTGATTGATAAATAACCCCTGATATACTATTTGGAAATAAAGAACTTTTTACACGATTTAAAATAACTGCACCTACTGCCACTTGTCCTTCATATGGCTCTCCTCTTGCTTCACCATTTATTGCTCTTGCCATTAATTGAACATCAGATGTATTGTTATTTGCTGCATAGCTGATATTATTTTCTTTTTTGTCTCCTTCTACAAAAACTAGTAATGTTATAAGGAGCAATATTGTTAAAATTATTCCTATTGTTCTTAATAAGTTTTTCAAAAAATCACCTTTTCTTTATAATTTGTTATATTTATTTTGCATTTTAATTTTAAAAATATTCCATTTTTTGAAATTTTATTTTTTTTATGATAAAATTTTAAAAAATAAATAGGAGTCTAACTATGAAAAATATTTTAATTTTTTATGCTTCTTATGGTGGAGGGCATTTAAATGCAGCAAAATCAATTTACGAACATATTATTAAAATGGATAAATCTGTTAATTTAGAAATGATTGATTGTATGAAATATGTAAATAAAACTGTAGAAAAAGTTACTACTACAGCCTATCGTGAAGCCGCAAAAAAAGCACCTTGGGTATGGGGAAAAATTTATAATGATTCACAAAAAGGTCCTATAGCGCATTTATCTACTAGGGCAAATAAAATCATGGCAATTAAATTATTAAAATTATTACGAGAAAAAAAGCCTGATTTAATAATTTCTACGCATCCTTTTAGCAGTCAAATGTGTACTTACTTAAAAAGAAAAGGGAAAATATCTTCAAAAATCGCAACAATTATGACAGACTTTGCTCCGCATGATCAATGGCTTATTGGCAAAGATTATACAGATTACTATTTTGTAGCTAATGAAAAGATGAAAAATTGTTTAGTTTCAAAAAATATTGCAAAAGAAAAAATATTTGTAACAGGAATTCCTTTGTCTGAACGTTTTTTACAAAAATATGATAGAAAAAAAGTTTTAAAAAATTTTGATTTACAAGATGGAAAAAAGAATATTTTGTTTTTTGGTGGTGGCGAATTTGGATTAGGAAAATCTAGAACTTTTGAAATTTTTGATGATATAATTAAAGCTACTGAAAATATGCAAATAATTGCTATTGCTGGAAAAAATGAAAAAATGAGAGATAAATTTACTACTATTGTTCAAAATAATAATGCTATGGAACGTGTTAGAATATTAAGTTTTACTAACCATGTACCAGAATTAATGAGTATTTCTGACTTAGTTGTAACAAAACCTGGTGGTTTGACTACATCAGAAATCTTGGCTTCTAGCTTGCCAATGTTAATTATTAATCCAATTCCTGGGCAAGAAGAAGAAAACGCTGAATTTTTAGAAAATAGTGGAGTTGGCATTTGGATAAAAAAAGATGATGATGTAATAAAAATTGTAAGTGATTTATTTTCAAATCCTAGTAAATTAAATGAAATGAAAAATAATGCCAATTCGCTAGGACATCCTAATTCTACTAGAGATATTTGTAACATTTTGCTTAAATAATTTGGTTGCCAAA
>CAZASP010000033.1:10030-12820 GCA_964487865.1 uncultured Clostridium sp.
TTAAATTTCTCGTCTTCCTTCTAATGCTTTTGTTAAAGTTATTTCATCTGTGTATTCTAAATCTCCACCAACTGGTATTCCATGTGCAATGCGTGTTACTTTAATTCCTCCTATTGGTTTTATTAATTTTGATATATACATTGCTGTTGCTTCTCCCTCTACTCTAGGATTTGTAGCCAATATAACTTCTTTTACTTGTCCTTGCATTAACCTTGCTAAAAGTTCTTTTATTTTTATATCATCTGGTCCAATTCCATTCATTGGTGAAATAGAACCATGTAAAACATGATATACACCTTTAAATTCATGAGTTTTTTCCATTGCTATAATGTCTCTTACATCTTCTACTACACAAATAATTGTATTATCTCTTTTAGGATTTGCACATATATTGCATGGATCTGTGTCTGAAATGTTAAAGCATTTACTGCAATATTTTAAATTTTTTTTAGCATTTATAATGGAAGATATAAATTCATTTGTTTCTTCTTCTGAACTGTTTAAGATATGAAAAGCAAGCCTTGCGGCTGTTTTATGCCCAATGCTTGGTAATTTTTCAAAACTTTCTATTAATTTTTCAATAGATGGCGAATATAATGACATTTTATTTTACTTCCTTTACATTCCTGGTATGTTAAATTTTCCTAATTGTGCTGCTTGTTCACTATCTACTTTTCTTAAGGCTTCATTTACACAAGTTAAAATTAAGTCTTCTAACATTTCTACATCTTCTGGGTCTACTACTTCTGGTTTTATTTTTATTTCTTTTATTATTTTTTCTCCAGATACTTTTACATTAATTGCTCCGCCACCAGCAGATGCTTCAAATTCTTTAATTGCTAATTCTGCTTGTGATTTTTCCATATCTGCTTGCATTTTTTTGGCTTCTTTCATTAAATTATTAATGTTCATGCCTCCAAATCCTCCCATTCCTCCTGGGAATCCACCTCTTTTACTCATTTTAAATTTCATTCCTTTCTTTCTTTATTTTTTTATTAATCTATAACATTAAATGGTATATCTGCTTCATTTGCAAAATTTTGCAAATTTTCTTCATTTGTCATTTGATTATTATTTTGTTCATTAGCTGTAAGGTATTTTATTTGCATTTCTTTACCACATGCCATAGATACAAGATTTGAAATTTCTCTGATATTTTCTTGCTTCTCTAAAACCGTCTTTCCAAAAGCTGTCATACCTTTTGGAAATTCAATTCCTACTGTCATGTCATTTAGTTCTCTTACATTTGTTCCAAGTAAATTAGTATATAAAACTATTTTCCCACTTTGTTTTAAATCATTCATTATTTGTGGCCAGTATTCTGCTGATTTATTAGAAAATTTCTTTGTTGTATTAGTTTGATTTGATTGTGTTTTACGAGCATTATTATTTTGTATATCAGTAGAATCTTCGATATTTGCTTGATATTTTGGCTGTGATACAGTATTACTATAATTATTTGATGGCTGTGCTTGTGCTTGCATTTGCGTTTGTGCTTGTGTTTGTGCCTGAATTTGTATGCCTTTATTTGATTCTAAGTATTTTTCGATTTTTTGTACTCTTTCTTCTAAATCTTTACTAACCTCTGCTTGCTTACTACATAGTTTAATAATACCTGCTTGAAATACAATTGTTTTTTGAGTTGACATTTTGATTTCGTTTTCTAATTCAGATAATTTATAAATTAAATTTACTAATTTATCTTTTGTCGTTTTTTCTGCTAAACATTTTATATTAGCTAATTCTTCTTCATTGTATAAATCTAATTTTTTAGTTGCCTGATATATTAATATATCTTTGCAATATTTAATAGTTTCCCAGATTAATTGATTAATGTCTTTACCTTCTTTTAAAATTTCATCTATATTTTCTAATGCTTTATCTACATCATATTCTAAAATAGCTTGTGTCATACCATTTACAAATTTAACTTTTGGTATACCAACTAGATTTTTTATTTTTTCTTCATCTATTTTATTTTCACCATCTTGTATACATCTTTCTAAAATAGATAAGCTATCTCTCATTGCTCCTTCTGACAAAGATGCAATTATAGATAATGCTCCTTTAGTTGCTTCTATTTTGCTTTCTTTACAAACAATTTCTAATCTTTTAATAATATCTTCATTTGAAATTCTTTTAAAATCAAATCTTTGACATCTTGATAAAATTGTTGCTGGTAATTTTTGTGGTTCTGTTGTTGCTAATATAAATTTTACATGCTCTGGTGGTTCTTCTAATGTTTTTAGTAAAGCATTAAAAGCTCCTATTGAAAGCATGTGCACCTCATCAATCATATATACACGATATTTTGCTTTTGTAGGTAAAAAATTAACCTCCTCACGAATACTTCTAATGTCTTCTACACTATTATTAGAAGCTGCATCCATTTCTACAATATCTGTTAAAGAGCCTGAAATAGCTGCTTTACAAATTTCACATTCATTACATGGTTCTCCATCTTTTGGATTTAAACAATTAATAGCTCTTGCTAATATTTTAGCGGCTGATGTTTTACCTGTTCCTCTTCCACCATTAAATAAATATGCATGCCCTACACGATTTGCAATTATTTGATTTTTTAATGTTTTTGTAATATGTTCTTGCCCCACCATCTCTGAAAATGTTAGAGGTCTAAATTTTCGATAAAGAGCTGTGTACCCCATAATTCTCACATCCTATCAAAAAATGGTCGATAGCTTAGTCTCTCTATGGAAAGACTCCACATAAAGATATCTACTTATTGCTGCTTCCTTCCGGACCTGACAAGATTCATAGGTCTTTATTGGA
>CAZASP010000034.1:0-12459 GCA_964487865.1 uncultured Clostridium sp.
GAACCCATGATTCCACCTTGAGAGGGTGGCGTCTTAACCGCTTGACCAAGGGGCCAAATAAAAGTGCCTTCTTCTTAGCACTTTTATTTATAACATTTTTTTGGTTTTTAGTCAATAGAATCTTCTAAAATTGCTTTTAGTCTTTTCCATTTAATTTGTAACATTTTTTATAGTTTCTATAGTTATTTTTCCAATAATTCCATTTTTAAATTCATCTAATAGAATTCTAGCTGTTTTTTCTTCATCTATTCTTCCACCAGATAATATGCAACCTCTTTTCTTTCCTATTGTTAGCATTATTTCATAAATGTTTTCATTTTCTGGTTTGTCTTGCTTTAGAATTTGTTCTATTATTTCTTGTGAAATTTTGTATCTTTCACATAATTTTTCTTGATAGTTTTCTAATAAAAATTTTGTTAGATGATATGCAATTTCTGTTCTTTCTAATATATCTTCTTTAATTGTTCCTGTAAAGGTAAGGTTTAAAGCTATTTGCTCATTTTCAAATTTTGGCCACAAAACTCCTGGTGTATCCAATAATTCTATTTTTTCATTAATTCTAATCCATTGTTTTTGTTTTGTTACTCCTGGTTTATTTCCGACATCTGCTGTTGTTCTCTTTGAAATACGATTAATAAATGAAGACTTACCTACATTTGGAATTCCTAATACCATTGCTCTTATTTTTTTTCCAATTCTACCTTTTTCTGCTTGGTTATTTAAATCTGCACCCATAATTTCTTCAACTTTTCTTATACATTGTTCAATTCCTTTTCCTGAATTAGAATCTACAAGTACAGCTGGTATTCCATTTTTTTCAAAATGTTTTTGCCATAATTGATTTTGATTTTCATCAGCTAGGTCACATTTATTTAATACTATTATTTTTTTCTTGCCTTTTGTAATTTTAGCTATATCAGGATTTTGACTAGAAATTGGAATTCTACTATCTAATAGTTCTATTACAATATCTACCATTTTTAAATCATTTTCTATTTGTCTTCTTGTTTTTGCCATGTGACCGGGATACCAGTTGATGGTAATTTTCGGAAATACCTCTTTATTACCTTTACTCACTATTTTCCCCTTCTTTACTTTCAATTTGCAATTTATAAAGTTCTATAATTGTTTTTATCAGCTCTATCATCCATTTTTCTATCAAATTTTTCATTTTGATAAAACCAGTCTGTTTTTTTGTCTTTTGGATGTGCTTTTCTATTTTTATCTAATAACAAATCAAATAATATAGCAATTGGGATTACTATTCCAATTAATGATATAAATGTATTTAAATACATTCCAGCATCAGCTATATTAACTTCAGAAGTAGAAGATAATATAGTTGTTATTCCCGTTAATAAGTTAGTACCAAAATACATACCATAAGCTAATAAATAAATTAATGCACCTACCATTTTTCTTTTTATAATTAGTATCATACAAAATAATACAACAAATAATAAAATAATTTCCATTGTTTGATTAAATGGTTTTATTCCTCCAAAATTAATATCAAGTTCATAAGTAAAAGCCACAACTATTCTAAATACCCAAAACATTGCCATAAACATAACTAACATCCATGTAGAAAAATTTTTCATTTGTTTTCCTCCTCTTTATTTTATATTAATTAGTAAAAAGACGGGGGTTTTCCGCCTTTTAGTTTATTAATCTACAAAGTCAAAATCATCTTTAAACTTTTCTTTGAATATTTCAAAAACTTTATTTAATATTTCTTCGTCTTCAATACTTACGTAAGATTCTTCTTCTGCATCTTCATCATCTGTATCTTCTACTTTTAAGATAACTACTTCTCCTTCTTCTTCTTCTCCTTCTTCAGTAACAGGTAGTAATACTACATATTCTTCATTATCTAATTCTACTAAATCTAAAAATTCAAATTTTACTTCATTTCCTTCTTCATCATTTAATATTACAATATTATCTAATTCTTCTCCTTCAAAATTTTCTTCCATTATTTTTCTCCTTTCAAATTTTATTAATTATATTTTTATTTATAATAAACTATTTTTTAATTTATTTAAATAAGTTTCTAAAATATAAACTGCAGATATAGTATCTACTATATTTTTCTTTTTATTCTTGTTAATATCTAAAAAATTCATCGTTTTATGTGCTTCCACAGTTGTTAATCTTTCATCTATTGTCTCTATTGTTATTTTATTATATTTGCATTTTAGTTTATGAACAAATTCCTGTGTAATTTTAGCTCTTTCAGATATTGTTCCATTCATATTAATAGGCATACCAACTACAATTGTTCCTATTTCGTAGTTTTTCATAATTTCATCTAATCTTCTTAAAACTACTTTATCAGAACAATTTCTTTGTATAGTTTCTAATCCTTGCGCTGTAATATTTAAAGCATCAGTAATAGCAATTCCAACTCTAGCTTCTCCATAATCGATTCCTAATATTCTCATATTTTATTCTTCTAATCCTATGTAATTTTTTACCATTTTTTCTAATAATTCATCTCTTTCAACTGTTCTAATTTTATTTCTAGCATCTTTATGGCTTGTAATATATGTTGGATCACCAGATAAAATATATCCTACAATTTGGTTTATTGGATTATATCCTTTTTCTACTAAAGCTTCATAAACCTCTTTTAAAATTTCTTTACATTTTGTATTCGCTTCTCTTTCTACTTCAAAATGCATTGTTTTGTCAAATTCCATAGTTATTCCTCCCTTTTATATATTTGTTATATCACTTTCTTGACTATCAGCATTATCTAAATATTCTTCTAATTTTTTTAGAACTTCTTCTAATCCTGTGCCTTTATAGTAAGATGATATTACAAAATTTAATTTTGGTGTAACAACTTGTTTACAATCAGTTGAATTAGTCGTTTTATTTTCTAAAGGTTTAACTTCAAAAGTTAATTCTTGTATTTCTTCTTGTGTTAACTCAATTGGCACTTTTTCAATCTTCTCTTTTATTTCATTTAAAAAGTCTGCTACTCCATCTGTTTCTACTCCCGAAAATGCAATAACGAATTTTGGTCCCATATATCTTACAAACACATAATCTTTTGATATACTGTTAGCTATATATTCACTAACTTTTGTGATTACTTTATTTCCTAATTCTCTACAATATTTTTGGTTGATTTCTTGAATATTTATAATAGTAAACATACATATAGTAGATTTAGTATACTGGTCTATAATCTTTTTACCTTCTCCATATAAATATTCTTCAGAATATAGCCCTGTAAATAAATCTTTTCTAACAATCGATTCTAGAGTTTTTTGATGCACAACTGTTTTTAATACTGAAACAATATTTTCTTTTATTACCTCTAATACAGTTGTATCAACATTATCAAAATCATGTGGTGTTCCACTTTCTAAAATCCAGTAACCTATATATACATTATCAATGTAAAGAGGGAAAAATATTGCTGATTTTGCTCTTCCAAATTCCATTTCTTGATAAGGTAATCTTTCATTTTCATTATTAACTGTAACATATTTTGGAGTTGCAGATTGTATACTATCTTTAAACATGTCTATATTTTGTAGAGTTCTTAAAGCTTGCCAATGTTTTTTGTCTACGTTTGAAGCTTTTACTTGATACTCTGCACCATCAAATACTACAATTGTTGAATATTTTATCTCATATCTATCTATTAATATGTCATTTATCTTTTTAATTTTTTCATCAACTGTTGACGTTTCACCAATGGCATTCATAAAATCTTGAACAACATATAAATTAGTTATTTTTTGATTCATATTTTTGAATTTTTGTATTTTTTTATGAATGCTTACATTGTACACTACTAGTCCTAATATAATTAAAACCAAAATAGCTACTACTATTATTATCACGCTTGATTTCCTCCTTTAATTCATCTTTTTGTTTATTAATATCCTCTTTTCATTCTATCAAGTGTATTATTCATATTTGGAGAAAAATTTTCTCTTGAATTTACTTGTACTGATGGTGGTTGGTAATTTTTATTGTTTCTAGGTACAGAAGTTATGATTGGATAAATCATATTACCTAATTCTTTTAAAGTCTGCAAAAACATTCTTGAATATCCCTTTAAAGATATTTCACATTCAATAATACCTTCTAAATATCTAATATAAGTTTCTTCTTCAAATGGCATAGAAACATATTTAATTCTATCCTTATCAAATAATTCTGTCATAAAAGACATTGCAGGATCATTATAAAATGCCATTCCACCAATTATTACTTCATCTTTAATACCTCTAATTTTAACAACTTTGTTTAATACAATTCTTAACTTTGTTTCATCTAGTATATTTTTCATTTTTAATTGTTTTAGAAAAGCAGTAAGAGGTTGTATTGTCAAAATATCCATAGTTTGTACTAAGTATGTTTCTTGTGATTGAGCAAAATATTCTAATGGCGTTTCAAAATCAGTATCAATTAATATTAATGAATGATTCATTAATAATGTTTCTAATATTTTGTCAACATTCTGGATAGAATCATTTTCATCTGGTAATGATGTATATACAGTAAGATTTTTATTCACACTAATTCCATTTGCTACCCCTCGTGCTAATTTTTCTATACTATGTGTTGCAACTTCTCTTAATGATTCCTCATTTTTTGTATAAATATAATAAGAATTTCTATTTTGAGTTGTGTCTAAAATAGCAGTATTAACTCCAACAGAAGACATTAATTGTGCTAAGTTATTAACAATAAATGATGTTCCATTTTTGCTTGTACCTACAAAAGTAGCTATTTTTTTATCAGGTGTTAATAAAGAAGATAAATCAGCTTGTCTATTGTTTTCCATATTATTTGTCATAAATGATATATCTGGTTCTTGTCTTATTGTTTGTGGATTTTGCATTTGTTGTATTGGTTGCACTGGTTGAAATGGTTGTTGTTCTTGAATTGGTTGTATTTGTGATATTGGTTCTTCTTTTTCCATAAAACCTGGTAAAAATGTTTCATCATCTGGTCCTTGTGTTGTTTCTAATGGTTTTTGTTGTAATGATGATGTATTAACATTTGTAAACCCAGGTAAGAATTGATCTTCTGGTCCTTGTTTTTGTGGTTGTGCATCTAATCCTGGTAATACAAACTCTTCCTCTTGAATTTCCTCTTGTTGAATTTTTTCTTGAATAGGATTTACATTTTTTCTAGGTCTTCCTCTTCCTCGTTTTGGTTTTTGTATTACATCTTCTTGTACTAATGTTGGATTTTTTCTAGGTCTTCCTCTTCCTCGTTTTACTGGTTGTACTACTTCTGGTTCTATTTCTAAATTTAATTCTTTTTGCGTTTCTACTTGTTCATTATCACCTGTTTTTAAATTTTCAAATCCTTCTATAATTGGTTCTGCTGGTTGTTGCACTATTGGCTGTTCTGTTGGATGTTGTACTATTGGTTGTTGTATTACCTCTTGTTTTTGTTCTTTATTATATTGCCCTTGAGGTTCTGTATAAGCTTGTTTTTGTCTTGTTAATTTTTTAGTTCCTGTCATATTGACAGCAGATGGTATAACAACAGGTTTAGAAATAATTGATTCTCTATTCTTTGACTTTAAAAAAACTTGGCTTGGACCTTCATCTTCATCATTTGCTATTTTTCTTAAACTGTTAGAAACACTATTGTTAAAAGACATAATTTGTTGATATTTTGGTGATTTTTCTTCTAATACTGCACGTACATTTAATGGTAAAAATTTTGATATAATTCTTAATTGTGTATCATTATATTGTGCAGCTATGTTATTAAAACTATCAATATATCTATCCTCGTTTTTTCCTAATCTCTTGTAATGTGCAACAATATTTTGAATTTCCATTTCGCTAACGTCATTTTCATTTTCCGCATGATATTGTACTTCTTCTGTATCAATCTGATAATAGGTTTTTGCTTCTTTTTTTGCTCTTGGTCTATTTATTAATTTGCAAACCTCATCAACACTTCTATCGTTTCCTATTATTGCATTATAAATGCCAATGCCAAATAATTTTACAAGCATTGCTTCTGATTTTGTTCTTCTATCTGAACAGATTAATATAATAGGTATATCATTACCATTTATATTAGATGCTTCATCACTAATGCTATCTAATTTTTCGAATATAAATTTATCAATTTGGTCATATTGATTATTAGTAAATGACTCCAAATCTTCGCTTATAACAATTCTGTCATAAGTTTTGTCTTTTTGTAATTCTTTTAGTATTGCATTAAAATAATATACATTTTTATAAGAAATAATCTGTTTATATTCCTTTTGGTATTTTTTTACAATTGACTCAGAAATTTCCTCATTATTCACAGCAAACAAAGCCTTCATTTGTTACCCCCTTCCAAATTTTACAAACACTGCAAATGCAAGTGGTAAAATTTGGCATATAATCATCAATGTCACACATGTGACAATAAATGCCATTCCTCTTTCTAGTGTATCCAATTTTCTTATTCCCAATACATATTGATGAATTGCCCCAATAGCAATTCCCAAAAATCCTATTGGAATACTGTAAATTCTTACTAAATTTAAAATATAGGCAACTGTACCATATGCAGTAGATCCATACTTAACTCTATAATCCTCTAAAGATTTAGCAGCATGATCTTTTATTTCAACTATTTTACTTTCTGTTTGTTGATCTATTGCTCTATCATCAGCATATACTGTTGTACTAATTACAAAAAATGACACTAGTATTAGCATGATAATTGTAACAATTATTATCCCTTTTTTCATGTTTTAGCCCCTTTCTTTTCCGTCATTTATTGGTATCTTTTTCCTTATACTTATTCTTGCCTTTATATCATACAATAAATTGTAAAAAATATCAAGAATTTTTTACAATTTATTGTATAAATATTTCATATGTGTATATACTCCATTAGCCCAATTTTTATCTGTTGCATATCTAGTATTGATGCCACTTAGTGTTGGACCATTATAATATGTTCCAGCCGCTATTTCTCCTCCATAAATACTTGTTCCTTTTGGATTAATATAATATTTTACAAATACTCTCGCAATTAAATCTATACTTTCAGAATAGTCTGAAAAATTGTAAGCACCATTATAAGGATTTGAATCATTAGCACCATATCCAAATAAATTGTTCTTATTTCTAGCAATCTTAGATGTTCCCCATGCACTTTCATGTATACCAACTGCTGCTACAAAAACGCCATTTATATTATATTGTTGTTCTATGTAATAAAAATATTCTGCATTATTTTCAAATATTTTATTTGTATCTTTACTATCAGATAATACTTTTTTAAATTGTTCTAAAGTTAACCCACTTGGCTGATTTAATGACATTTCAAATGACAACTTTGAAATTAGTTGTTCTTTACTTTTAGCATTTTTATTTCCTTGTGCAGTAGTTTTAGGAGTATTATCTATATATGTAGTGCTTTCTGCTTTTACATATCCAATTGTACTGTCACAAGATATTTTATACCATTCCCCTTGTATTTCTAGTAATTTTAATTTATCTTGTTTCGATAAAGTTGCTATTTTCTGTGCTTTTTCGTTTGGTTCAACCATAACTGATAAGCGGTCAGATGTAACGT
Source organism: uncultured Clostridium sp. (assembly GCA_964487865.1). Taxonomy (GTDB): domain Bacteria; phylum Bacillota; class Clostridia; order TANB77; family CAG-508; genus CAG-269. The sequence continues at coordinate 7,573 of CAZASP010000034.1, forward strand.
ATAAAACATCTCCCACTTTAGCACTATAGTTACTAGCATAGTTAGAAGTTCCTATTTCGACAATTTTGTCTATAGAAGCTTTTGTTACTTTAGAAGATATTTGTTCTTCCGAAATCATTTCATCTTGTTTATAAGTCCTTTTTGTTGTGATTTCTTGTTTTCCTTCTCTACCTTCTTGAATTACTTGTATAGTTCCTTTTGGCAAGGTTGAATTATTTCTATATTTTGTTAAATATTCTAAGGTTGTTTCTTCTACACTATATTCTTCTCTTTGACCTTCTTTTGAATTTTGATTTATAATTTCTTCTATATTTATATCTTGTGCTTTGCTTATTTTAATAGGCTCTGCATAAGAAGCAGTTTCAGTTGCAAATACACTACTTCTTACAAAATAATAGTTATAAAATATAATCATATATAATACACTAATAATAAAAGTAAAAAATATAATAATACTTTTTAGTGTAACTTTAATATGTATTTTAGACCTTTTTTTTGTTTTTTCTTTTGCTTTCATCAAATCACCTATAATTATTTTACCTTTTTTGTTTTTTTTTGTCAATGAATAAAAAGTGGTAAAATTAAAACTTGATTTTATATTAAATTTATAATATCATATAGTCATTACAAAGGAGGAAATTATGGATAAGAAAAAAAAGATTTTAACCATAATTGTTTTATTTTTATTTATATTTGTACTTATACTTGCTTGCTTACTATTTAAAAAATATGTTTTAAAAAACAATTTTGAAAATAATATTTTAGAATTTGCCAATAAAAATGAAGAAATTACTTTTAAAGTAAATAAAATTGTTTTTTTTAGCAATTGTGATGCAAAAAATAAAACTAGTTCAAGCACAAATTTTACAATTGAAAACTTATACCAATACACAGATATGGCAATTTTCATAAACCATTCTTCTACAGAAGAAAAAAACTTGAAAAATACGTTAAAAAAAGTAAATATAAATAATATTCAATTTACTTCACTTCCAGAATTAGGACAACCCAAATTATACTTTAAAGGTCTTGAACAATTTGCAACAAGTACCATTTTAGATGAAAATGAAATACACGATAATTTAGAATTTACTGTAATCTCTGCAGATGAAGCTAACCTAAATACACCTATTTTATATAATAACTTGGCTAATCCAATTACTCTAAGTTATGTAAATGAAAACATAAAAACTGATTATACAATAACAGACACTTCTATGCCAATTACTTATGATGGCTCTCTTCTAAAAAGATGTGGTATAGATTTAAAATCAATTGCTTGCCATCTATCTTTTGATATTTATATTACAAATAATTTAGATGAAGAATTTAAAACCACCGTTTTTGTTGATATACCATTAGAAACGCAAGAAAAATCTATTTACGAAGGAAGTATTAATTCAACACAAAATACGAATTTTACATTTTACCGCTATAAATAAACTAGGAGGAATATTTATAAAGCAAGAAAATAATTTCATATTTTCTTTGTATGTATTGTATAATAGAATATAAGATTTAAAAAAGGACTGGTTATTATGATAAGCAAATATATCAAAGAACATAAAAATGAAATTATACAAAAGACACAAGAATTAATCCAAATTCCAAGTGTAATTAATAATTCTAATGATACAAGTAAGCCTTTTGGAAAGCCAATAAATAAAGCTTTAGAATACATATTAGAACTTGGTAAAGATTTAGGATTTAAAACTAAAAATATAGATGGTTACTGTGGTTATATCGAATTTGGAGAAGGAAAAAAATTAATTGGAATAATTGGACATCTAGATGTTGTTCCTGCCGGAGATGGTTGGACATATCCTCCTTTTAGTGGAAAAGTTGAAGATGGTAACATTTATGGAAGAGGTGCAATTGATGATAAAGGTCCTGTAATTGCTTCTTTATATGCTATGAAAGCAGTTATGGAAAATTTTAAAATGCAAAAAAGAATTAGACTTATTTTAGGTTTAAATGAAGAAAATGATTGGAAATGTATTGAATATTATAAAAAACACGAAGAAATCCCTTCTATTTCTTTTAGTCCAGATGCAGATTTTCCTTGTATTTATGCAGAAAAATCAATTCTTACCTCTTACCTAAAAATGGATTATTCTAAATTAGTACATGAAAAAATTTGTATTAAGGAAATTAACACTTATGGTAATGCTATTAATGTTGTACCAAAAAATTGTAGTGTCACCTTAAAAATTAATTCATCAGAGATAGGTATGAAAGATTTAATTAAAAATCTAAAAAAATTTATTGTTGAAAAATCTTATGAAATAGACATATATAAAATTGATGAAAACGAAATTAAACTTACATCTTATGGTATTCCTAGTCACTCTGCACATCCAGAATTAGGAACTAATGCAATTTCTCAATTGTTAGTAATTTTATATGAAATATTTAATTATTATGAAATTAAACTGGAATTATTAGAATTTTTTAATGAATATATTAACACTCAATATTATGGAGAAAATTTAGGAATTAATTTTGAAGATGAAACTGGTAAACTAACTTTAAATGTTGGAGATTTTTCTCTTCAAAAAAATATTTTGCAAATTGGATTAAATATTCGAATACCTGTTACTGTTGATGTTATTGAAGTTGGTAATAGCTTTCTAAAACACACTGCACCTTACTTAAATGTTGATTTTGATACATTAGATTATAAACCATCATTGTATATTTCAAAAGAAAATATATTAGTAAAAACACTTTGTGATATATATAATAAAGAAACAAATTCTAAATTAGAACCTATCGCTATTGGTGGAGCTACTTATGCACGTGCTTTTGATAATTGTGTTTCTTTTGGTTCTAACTTCCCTGGTGATAAAGATATGTGCCATCAAACTGATGAATTTATAAATATTGATAAATTACTACTGTCTTGTAAAATCTATGCTGAGGCAATTATTGCCTTAAATAATTTATAAACAAAAAAAGCCCCCCGCCTTAGCCGTCAGAAGTCTTGAATTTTTAAGGACCTGTTCCTAAACAGGTGGGTGCCTACCTAAATACTCATGGGCTTCTCACTATATAATGTGAGCTTGCACGCCATATTCAGAGATTAGCCCCTCTTATCGTGTGTTGGTTCTAAAAATTCTGTCTATACGCACTACGCAGGGTAGATTGTTTATATTATTAAGTTATTATTATTTTAACATGACTTAGTTGTGTTTACAAATATAAAAGTGTCCTTAATTAGTTATATTTATACTACTATATATTTTTATCTCGTTTTTTCATATTAAAATCTCACTTAATTATAAATTTTTCTATTTGCATTTTTTGTTTATATGTGCTAATTCTACATAACATATAATAAAATGCATAAAAACTGTAAAAAGCTTCCTAGTAAAATAAACAAATGAAAAATTGAATGTATGTATTTATGTTTCTTTCCTAATCCATATATAATAGCTCCTATGGTATATGCTATGCCTCCCAATAATAGAAGAATAAATCCGTTCATTGTTAATATTTCTGGTAATATATTAACTTTTATCATAATGCACCAGCCCATAAGTAAATAGCATATCATTGAAAAAGTTTTAAATCTCTTTATATCAATAGAATTCAATACTATTCCCAATATTGCTAAAGCCCAAATTGCAGCAAATATTCCCCATCCATATAAAGCATTATTTTCTCTAATACTACATAATGCAAATGGTGTATATGAACCTGCAATTAATAAAAATATTGAACAATGGTCTAATATTTGAAATACCTTTTTGGATTTTAATTTTGGACTTAATCCATGATAAATACTTGACATTGTATATAATATAATCATAGTTACACCATAAATTGCTCCACTTATTATTCCATATACATTATTATTTACAGCAGCAAATATAATACATAGCACAGTAGCTACTATTCCTAATACAGCCCCAACTATATGTGATGTCATATTAAATATTTCTTCGCCTTTGGTGTACATTGGCAGAACCCTATCTTTTAATTTTATTCTTTGCATTTTGTTCTCCTATACATTTTTTATCAATTATATCATATAGTTTAAGATTATTAAAGATTTTTTATATATTTTTACATAATTTTTACAATAGTTGTTATTACTTTTACTAAAAAAGTTTAATATATTTTTTATTAGTGCATATTAATTTTACTCTTTTATTTCTTTAGCTAGTTTATCAATTGCTTTTGTTTCAATTCTAGAAACATAAGAACGCGAAATACCCATCATTTTAGCAATTTCATTTTGTGTTTTAGGTTTATGACCACCGAAGACCAAATCTTAATTCCAAAATTGTCTTTTCCCTATCTTTTAAAACCTCCTTCATCTTTTCATAAAGTATTTTTATTTTCATTTTAATATCTACTTCATCTTCAATATTTCTCTCGTTATTTTCTAAAACCTCTTGCAATGTTACTACATTGTCATCTTTATCTTTGCCAATTGGTTCATTTAAATATACTTCTGCGCTCAATTTTTTGGTTGCCCTTAAATGCATTAAAATTTCATTATCAATACAACGAGATACATATGTAGAAAGTCTAGCACCTTTTTCTAAGTTAAAGCTATTAATACCCTTAATTAATCCCACTGTACCTATTGAAATTAAATCATCTTGATCTATTTTTGCTGTACTATACTTTTTGGCTACATGAGCAACTAATCTTAAGTTTCTTTCAATTAAAATATTTCTAGCTTCTTCATCTCCTTTTGCCATTTGTTCTAAGCAATTTCTTTCTTCTTCTGCTGTTAGGGGTTCTGGAAAAAGGTTTCCCCCTTGTATATATCCGAACAACAAATACAGCTGATTTTAAAAATTGTAAGAATCCTAATACTCCTGTTGCACAAAGTGATAGAAACATAAATGCACCTCCATTTTTTCTCATATTGAA
>CAZASP010000035.1:0-3669 GCA_964487865.1 uncultured Clostridium sp.
ATAGTAGCAAATACTGGGAAGGACAAGAAGATGATGATGACTTTGAAAAGGTAGTAATACCTGGACAATCAAAAGTACCAGAAGGGTTTGACTTAGCATTAGTAAAAAGAATTGAAGAAATAAATGGTAAACCAGTAACAAATAGAGATATAACAGTTGATGTTAGTCAATTAAATACAACACCAAACGGAAAAACAACAGCAACTTATGATGTAGGTAAAGAAGCAAAAAATGTTAAAGCAGGTGATTTAGTAAAATATACATTTAGAATATATAACGAAGGTTATGTTGATGGTTATGCTTCAAAAATAACAGAAGATATACCAGAAGGATTAGAATTTATATGGTCTGAAAAAACATCAGATGAAGAATTAAAAGCAGAAGGCTATACTGATGAGGAAATAAAAGCAATAGCATTTAACCAAGACATGTTATGGGTATTGGATGAAGATATGAAAACAATATCTACAGATTATCTTTCAAGAGAAAATGAAAATCCGGTAGGTTCAGGTTCAAACTTAATCCCAGCATTTGGAGCAAATGATGGTACGAAAAAACCCGAAGATTTAAAATATAAAGAAGTATCAGTAATATTTAGAGTAAAAGCAGATGCCCCAGTAGGAAAGGTTTTAGTAAATGAAGCAGCAGTTACAGATGATTCAGATGAATCAGGAAATCCTGTAGAAGATAGAGATTCTAAACCAGAAGAATGGCCAGGAAGAGAAGACCATAGCAAAAGGCAAGATGAGGAAGATTATGATAATGTTGTTTTAGGAGAATTTGACTTAGCCTTAAGAAAATTTATAACACAAGTAAATGACCAAAATATAGACACTAGAATTCCACAGGCAGTAGAAGATGTTCAAAAAAAGGTAAAATATGAACACACTAAAGATCCAGTAGAAGTTGTAACAAATGATATTGTAATATATACAATTCGTGTTTACAACGAAGGAAATATAAATGGATATGCAAGTGAAATATCAGACGATTTGCCAGATGGACTAGAATACTTACCTGATCATGAAGTAAATAAAGAAATGAGATGGGTAATGTATGATAAAGAAGGAAACAAAACAGATGATGTAACAAAAGCTACTAGAGTTACAACAGATTACTTATCTAAAGAACAAGGCGAAGAAAGAATGCAAAAAGAAGAGGGGGCTATTGAAGAAAATCCAAACTTATTAAAAGCATTTGACCCAAATCAACCAGTATCTGATACAAATCCACAACATAGAGAAGTGCAAATTGCATTCAAAGTTGTAGAGCCAAATAGTTCTGACAGAATTTTAGTAAATGCAGCACAAATAACAGATGACACAGACGAAAATGGAAATGAAGTAGAAGACCAAGACTCAGAACCAAATGAGTGGAATGATGGTGAAGATGACCAAGATAATGAATATTTAAAATTAGTAGAATTCGATTTATCTTTAAGAAAATGGGTAACACAAGCAATAGTTATTGAAGATGGAAAACAAACTGTAACAAACACAGGACATCAACCATATGATGATCCAGAAGACATAGTAAAAGTAGAAATTCACAGAAAGAAACTAAGTGATGTAACAGTTAAATTTAGATATTCAATACGTGTAACAAACGAAGGTGACATAGCAGGATATGCAAAAGAAATAACAGACTATGTACCAGAAGGATTAAAATTTGTAGCTGAAGACAATCCAGGATGGACAGATGAAGGAAATAATGTAGTTTCAACAAGACTATTAGAAAATAAATTATTACAACCAGGAGAATATGCAGATGTAGAAATTGTACTTACTTGGATAAACAGCCAAGACAACATGGGATTAAAAACAAATATGGCAGAAATTTCAGAAGATTACAATGACAAACACGTACCAGACAGAGACTCAACACCAGACAACGAAAAAGAAGGTGAAGACGATATTGATGATGCACCAGTTATGTTATCAATAGAAACAGGTAAAGCAAAAGTTTACATTTCATTTGGATTTACTATACTAATAACAGTTGCGGGTGGAATTATATTAATTAAAAAATATGTACTATAATAACTAACATATAAGTAAGTTGCCAAAGGGAACAGTCCTTTTGGCAACTTTATTTTTTAACTTACAATCTTTTGACAACTTTTCTATTTGAATTATTGCAAAAAAAAATAAAGTGTAGTAAAATATGAAAGAGGTAGAACAAATGAAACAAGATATTATAGAATTATCAAAGCAGGTAGAACAAGATATAAAACCTATTTTTGAAAAAGTAGACAAAATTTGTGAAATAAATAGTCAAAAAGTATTAAACGCTTTTCAAGAATGTAAATTAAAAGAGGCTCATTTAAATACTTCAACAGGATATGGTATTGATGAGCCAGGTAGAAATAAAATAGAAGAAATTTATTCACACATCTTTCGTTCAGAAGACAGTTTAGTTAGAACACAGCTTATTTCTGGAACTCATGCATTAGCAATTACTTTATCTGCACTTTTAAGACCAGGTGATACAATGCTAAGTATAACAGGTGAACCATATGATACTCTGCAGACTGTAATTGGAATAGGAAAAGAAGAAAGTAAAAGTTCCCTAAAAGCTTATGGTATTAATTATGAGCAAATTGATTTAATAAATAACGAATTTGATATACACAAAATACAGGAAAGACTAAAAAAACAAGACATTAAATTAGTAGAAATTCAAAAGTCAAGAGGCTATTCTACAAGAAAAAGCTTAACAATTGAAAAAATGGAAAAAGCAATTAAAACCATCAAAGAAGTAAATAAAGATGTTATTATTATGGTAGATAATTGTTATGGAGAATTTGTAGAAGAGAAAGAACCAATTGAAATAGGAGCAGATATTGCAGTAGGCTCTTTAATGAAAAACCTAGGAGCAGGAATTGCAACATCAGGAGCCTATATGGTAGGAAAGAAGGAACTTATAAAATTATGTGCAGAAAGATTAACAGCACCAGGGATTGGAAAAGAAATTGGACCTTCTTTTAACCAAAATACTTTACTTATAAAAGGATTATTCTTTGCACCTAGCGTTGTAGCAAGTAGTTTAAAAACAGCAATTTTCGCAAGTAGAATATTAGAAAAATTAGGGTATGTAGTAGAGCCAACTTATGATGAAAAAAGAGCAGACATTGTGCAAACTATTAAATTAGGAACGCAAGAGGATTTAATTAAATTTTGTCAAGGCATACAAATAGGTTCACCAATAGATTCTGATGTCATTCCATACCCAGGAGATATGGGAGGATATGAAGATAAAGTTATAATGGCAGCAGGGACTTTTACACAAGGTTCAACAATAGAACTTAGTTGTGATGGACCAATTAGAGAACCATATATAGCATATATGCAAGGCGGACTTACATACGAATATGGAAAATTGGGTATATTAAAAGCAATTGAAACTATAAAAAAATAAAAAGTGAGAGGAGAAAAGAAAAATGGTTGTAGTAATGGTATTATCTATTTTTATTTTGCTAATTATAGCAATCCTAGTATTTGGAGGAAGTTCACAAAGAAAAATTAACAAGAAAATGGAAAAAGAAAAAAAGGAAGCTATGAAAATGGCAAAAAAAGAAATCAAAGATAGAAATAAGGTGGCAAAAAATAGTCATAATGAATACGTTGACATCTTGAAAGAAGCAGAAAAACCACAACAAGAAGAGCAAGA
>CAZASP010000035.1:3769-12249 GCA_964487865.1 uncultured Clostridium sp.
ATGAATACGTTGACATCTTGAAAGAAGCAGAAAAACCACAACAAGAAGAGCAAGAGGAGCAAGAAGAGCAAGATGAAAAAGAAATTCCAGAAGAAACATTTGAAGAATTAGATGATTTAGATGAACCAGAAGAAACTAATAAATTAAAAAATTTTGGAGAAACAAATAGAATTGAAGAACCACCTATAACTGAAACAAAAAATAATAGTGAAGATGAGGATATCCAATTTTTATTTGACGACAACTTAGAAGAAACGGAAGAACAAGCAATAGAGGAACAAATAATAGAAGAGCAAGATGAAGAAGAAATTCCAGAAGAAACATTATCTAAATCTGACGATAACTTAGAGGATAAAAAAGAGGAAGAAAATGAAGATTTAGAATTTTTCTTTGAAGAGGAAGAAGATCAAAATGCGAAATTAGATGAGTATATTAAACAAGCACAAGCAAATGATATTGGATATTTAAATGGTGATGGTCCAGATGATGTTCCAAGTGATGAAGATAACGATGAACAAGAAATAGAAGATATAGAAGATTTACAAAAATTAGAAGAAACTGAAGAACTAGAAGAAACTATAAAACCAGAAAAAACTAAGAAACCAGAAAAGCCAGAAAAGCCAGAAAAAACTGAGAAACCAAAAAAGACTACTTCAACTAAAAAAACTACAACAAAAAAGACGACTTCAAAAACAGGAAGCAAAACTCCAAAAAAATCAACTTCAAAACAAACAGCTACAAAACAAACAACTACAAACCAAACAACCACTAAAAAATCTACAACTAAAAAGAAAAAAGAATAATTATAAATAGAAAAAATAAGTAAAGCAAGAAAGGAACAAACTCTAAAATGAAAGTCATTGTAATTGGCGGCGGTCCAGCCGGTATGATGGCTGCAATTACTGCAAAGCAAAATGGACATCAAGTGGTTTTATTGGAAAAAATGGAATCATTAGGAAAAAAACTATTAATAACAGGGAAAGGAAGATGTAATATTACATCTTCTTTAGGTATGGACGAATTTATTCCTAATACACCTGGCAATGGAATGTTTTTATATAGTTGTTATCAAAACTATACAAATCAAGATATAATTAACTTTCTAAACTCACAAGGTTTAAAAGTAAAAGAAGAAAGAGGAAATAGAATTTTCCCAGTTACCGATAAATCACAAGATGTTTTAAATTGTTTTATAAAAAAATTAAAAGAATTAAAAGTAGATATAAAATACAATACCACTGTAACAAAAATAAATATACAACAAATAAATGGAACAGAGCAGATAGTTGGAGTACAAACTAATCACGGAAAGCTTGAAGCGCAAAAAGTCATTTTAGCAACGGGTGGAAAAAGCTATCCATTAACAGGTTCTACAGGTGATGGATATGAACTTGTAAAAGAATTAGGGCATACAGTAACTAAAATAAAGCCATCTTTAGTACCTTTAGAAACTTATAAGAAAGATATGTGTAAGCAATTACAAGGGCTGAGTTTAAAAAATGTAAAAGTACATTTAATAGATACACAAACACAAAAAGAAATATATGAAGACTTTGGTGAAATGTTATTTACTCATTTTGGTGTTTCAGGACCAATTATATTAAGTGCATCAGCACATTTAGTGCGATATCCACAAATAGAAAACAAATTTAAAAATAAAGAAATTGAATTAATAATTGACTTAAAGCCAGCATTAACAAAAGAAAAATTAGACGAAAGAATTTTAAGAGATTTTCAAGAATATAAAAACAAGCAATTTAAAAATAGTTTAGATAAATTATTACCGCAAAAAATGATACCAATTATTGTACAAGAAAGTGGAATTGAGGCAAATAAACCGGTTAATGAAATAACCAAGATAGAAAGAAAAAATCTAGTAAATTTATTAAAAAAATTAGTTATTCCAATAAAAAACTTTAGACCAATTGAAGAAGCAATAATAACAAGTGGAGGAATTAATATAAAAGAAATTAATCCTAAAACTATGCAATCTAAAAAAATAAATGGTTTATACTTTGCAGGTGAAATTATTGATATAGATGGTTACACAGGAGGGTTTAACCTACAAATAGCATATTCTACTGGATACACAGCAGGACTATTAAAGGAGTGATAGGATGCATTTTATAACAATTCAAAAAAATGTACAAGCAGAAATTATTGAAAAAAAATCAAAATTCATAGCTAATTTAATCCCTGTAGAAAGCGTAGAAGAAGCAGAACAAGTAATTAAAGAAACAAAAAAGCATTATCATGATGCCAGACATAATTGTATTGCTTATCGCATTGTAGAAAAAGGTAATATTATAGAAAAAGCAAGTGATGATGGAGAGCCATCAGGTACAGCAGGAGCACCAATGCTAAGTATTTTGCAGAAAAATGAATTAGCAAATGTATTAATCATTGTTACAAGATATTTTGGAGGAATATTATTAGGAACTGGTGGACTAGTTAGAGCATATTCAGATAGTACATTAAAAGTAATTGAACAAAGTCAAAAAATACATAAATGTGAAGGAATAGAAATGCTTGTAACAGTTACATATAATGAATTCAATACTTTTCAATATTACTGTAAAAGTAACAATATTTTTATATCAAATGTAGAATATGGTGAATTTATAAAATGTAGTATTGAATTAGAAGATGAAACAAAAACAAAATTATTGAAAGATTTTGAAACAAAAAATATCATTTTAAAAAATGTAGAAGAAATAGCTAAAAAATATATAACAAAAAGTATATAAAAATAGGAGTTTTATAAAGTTTCTGGAAAAAATTTCCAGAAACTATTGCTTTTCCTCGAATAAACAATTATAATAGGACTGTAAAAAAATTACATTTAAATTTTATAAGGAGGAAAAAGATGAAAGAGAAGCTTAGTATCTTAATTGCTGATGACAATCAGGATTTTACTCGTACACTATCAGCTTACATTAACAATCAAGAAGATATGGAGGTAATAGCTGTTGCAAAGGACGGAAACGAAGCAGTTGATATGATAAACAACACAATGCCAGATGTTGTACTATTAGATGTGATTATGCCACATTTAGATGGACTAGGAGTTTTAGAAAAAATAAATATAACAAAAACAGATAAAAGCCCAATTTGTATCATGCTATCTGCAGTTGGACAAGACAAAATTACACAAAAAGCAATTATAGCAGGTGCAGATTATTACATAGTAAAACCATTTGATATCGAGGTATTAATTCAAAGAATTAGAGAAATTAAATTCTTTAAACCGGGTCAAGCAGTAAATAATTTTATGACAAGAGAACCAAAACAAAAGTATATTGACTTATCACAAAAAGAAGAAAACAAGGAGGAAAATTTAGAAGCACTAGTAACAAATGTTATCCACGAAGTTGGCGTACCAGCTCATATTAAAGGATATCAATATTTAAGAGAAGCAATAATGATGGTTGTAAATGACATTGATGTTATAAACCAAATAACAAAAAGTTTATATCCTAAAATAGCATATAAATTCAACACAACACCATCACGAGTAGAAAGAGCAATTCGCCATGCAATAGAAGTAGCATGGGGTAGAGGTCAACAAGAAGCAGTAGAAAACATCTTTGGATATACAATTTCAGCTGCTAAAGGAAAACCTACAAACTCAGAATTTATCGCGATGATTGCAGATAAATTAAGATTAGAATTAAAATCTGCATAAGAATATAAAATAATTGCTTAAAAAATTTTAAAATTTTACTTTGTCAATAATTTTTATAATACATAGTATAACCTTGAAAAAAATGGAAAAACTTAAATTAAAGAAACACAAATTTCAAGGGAGGTACTATTATGGAAGCCAGTAAAATGAAAAACATGGTAGTCTTAAAAAATTTGCCATCAAATCTTGTAGAAGAAGCAATTGTTGTATTAAAGCCAAATAAAAAAGTAAAAAAACTTCAAAAAATAGATAAAAATAGCCACGTTAAGCAAACAACACCAGTTAAGAAAGAAAAAGATTATATTTTAAAAGAAGCTGAAATGTTATTATCTAGCTATATTTCTAAATTAGAAAACAAAAATAAAGAAAGAAAAAATATAGCATTAGGAAATAATAAAAAATATATAAGATTAAAAAGATATGCTTTTTTATCTACATTTATCATTATATTGCAAGCAATGTTAATTATAATAAAATGTTACTAGTCACTCTCATTTTTTATTAATAACAAAAAATAAGTAATAAAACCTCTTCTGTTGTCATATCATTAAATAGTTATGGCAAAACAAAGGAAGAGGTGTTTTTTATGGAAAGGGTAATGAGTGTAGAAGAAAAAATTAGACGAGCTGAAGAAATTTATCAGAGAAGAAAGCAAGAAGAAATAAGACCAGTTGCGAAAGTAACTGTAAATGATAAAAAAGATATTAAATTATTGAAAAAAATGCTTATCCAACTACTAATTTGTGCTATTATATATTTTGCTGTATATATTATTCACAATAATCAATATGTGTTTTCAGAAGATTTTATTAATAAAGCAAATGAAATACTTTCTTATGATACTAATTTTGTAGAATTATATGAAATGCTAAAAGGTCAAATAATGAATATAATAGGACAGCAACAAAACCAAGAAGAAAACACTAACGAAGAAAATACAAATGGTGAAAGTACAAATCAAGAAAACACAAATCAAGAAGGTGTAACTCAAGATGGAATTGGAGGGGCGCAAGAAGGAACTTCACAAGAACAAACAGTAGAAAATTTATCACAAGAGGAAATTGATATACAAAATATTAAAAACACCACTACCTTTATCAAGCCAGTAGAAGGTACTATAAGTTCAACTTTTGGACAAAGAGATACAGCAACTGGAAGAGTACCTAAAAACCATACAGGTACTGATATTGCAGCAAATTTAGGAACAAAAATTAAATCTGCAACAAATGGAGAAGTAGTTTTAGCATCAGAAGAAGGAGATTATCGGAAAACATTTAAAAATTCAAATTGGTGAAGTTAGTATAATTTATGCACATTGCAATAATTTATATGTAAAACAAGGAGACATAGTCACACAAGGTCAAGAAATCGCAGAAGTTGGTTCCACTGGTAATTCTACAGGACCACACTTACATTTTGAAATAAGAATTTCAGAAAGAACTATTGATCCACAATCGATTTTAGAATTATAAAGGGAGGAAACTATGCGATTTAGAATAGATTTAAAAATATTTCTCTTTGTAATTTTATTTTGTTTTACAAAACAAGTAGAAATTTATGCAATGATTATGTTTTTTGCAATTATTCACGAGTTAGGGCATCTACTAGTAGGATTATTATTAGGAATGAAACCAGAAAAATTAGAAATTATGCCTTATGGGGTGGGAATATCATTTAAATTAACTCCAAAAGATTATAACAAAAAAATAAAAAAAGGTAATTTATTAGAATTAAAAAAATTAGCAGTAGCTATTGCAGGTCCACTTACAAATTTAATAATCATTTTAATTACTATACATATTAATACAAATGTTTTTTGGGGGTTGATGATTTTATATTCAAATTTAGTTTTAATTATATTTAATTTATTACCAATTTATCCATTAGACGGAGGAAGGTTATTGCAAGGAATTATGCATATTTTATATGGAAAAACAAAAGCGGAAAAATATAGTAATATAATTTCTTTTATAACATTAATTTTATTTACTTTTTTAGCAAGTATTGCTATATATAAAATGGAAAACATAGCAATATTTCTTGTTGTCTTGGTACTTTGGTGTATTTTTATAAAAGAAGACATTAAATACCAAAAAAGATGTAAAATTCATAATTTAGTAGCAAAAAGTATTGAAATAAAATGAAAAAAATAGTAAACTAATACTAAAGATACAATTGTGATTTGTACGAAGATAAATCATAATTAAAAGGAGAAGTGTGCAAATGATGAAAAACAAAATTAGTGTTGAAAAAGGAATTACTTTAGTTTCACTAGTTATAACAATTACTGTATTAGTAATACTTACTAACATAATAATTTATAATTCAGCAAGTAGCCTTAAGATAGAACGTGTAGATGCTATGAAAAATGATATTGCAAATCTTAGGGATATGATATCTACTTACTATGCTAAAAATGGCAAAATACCTGCAAAGCTACAATACACAAATATTGACCATATTAGACAAGCGGGTTTAATTAGTGAAGCTGCTGACACAGGAAATTTTTATGTAATAGATTTATCAGCACTTGAAAATTTAACACTAAATTATGGAAAAGATTATGAGCAAGTCAAAAATCTTACAGAAGGAGAAGATGTAAATAATTATACAGATTTATATATAATAAATGAAACGAGCCATAATATTTTTTATGTAAAAGGAGTTGAATTTGATAAGTCAACATTTTATACAGATTATTCATCAGAGGATATAGATAAGGAACCTGTTGAATTAAAATATGTTGAAAATATAAAAATTCCAGAAGGATTTTACTATGTGGGAGGAACAAAAGATACTGGAATTGTTATTTCAGATGTTGAAGATGATGATTTAGATAATAGTAAACAGGGCAATCAGTTTGTATGGATACCAGTTGAAGATGAAAGCGAATATGTTAGGAACACAAATTATGCAGATTCAACTGTTTCTACTAGCGCATATGATGATACTGATTATTTACCAGATGGAATTGATAATGAGAAAAAAGCTGTATTAGAGGCAGGAGGATTTTATATTTCAAGATTTGAAGCTGGAAAAGAAACAATTGATGGAGAAGATACATTAGTAAGTAAAAAAGGTGCAACAGTATGGAATAATATTAAACAAGAAGATTGTAAAACAACAGCAAAGAAATTTAAAGATGATAGTAATGTAAAAAGTGCATTAATATCAGGAATACAATGGGACATGGTAATGGAATTTGTAGACGGGAACAAAGATGGGACTAATCATGAATTTGATGTAAAAACTAAAGATAATAATAGACATAAAGGAAGTGAAGAAAAATCCGGACAAAATGAAGCAGACGAAGTGTGCAATATTTATGATTTAGAAGGAAATTATTGTGAATATTTGGCTGAAAAAAGTGGCGACGACACCGGCCTTCAAATAGTTCAGCGTAGTGGCTACTACAATGGGAGTCAGAGCGGGTCTGCATCCTACCGTTATGGCAAGCAAGATGGTGCTGACCAAGGCGTATCCTTCCGTCTTGTGCTTTATGTAATAAATAACAATTGGTCACCAACTTATGATAAAATAGGAATTTACAAAGACAAAAATGGGGATATAGCTCATGTTCCAGGAGGTTTCCAAGTTTCACAAATGCCAGGACAAAACACAGTTGATGATGGGCTAGTTGTAAGAGATGAAAACCAAAACGAATTTGTCTGGATACCATGTGGAATAAATGATGATGCAACTTCAGAAACAACTGCTGATGGAAAAATAAATTATAATGCAAAAAGAAGTAATGATTGGCAGACTTATCAAGAATATTATAATGGAGGAACATGGGGAGATGGTCAACCTAACGACCCTGAAATACAACAAAGTATAAAAAATAATGGAGGATTTTATGTAGCAAGATACGAAGCAGGAATACCAGAGAATTCTGCCGCTTATGCTAACTCAGACAAGGCACAATACAAGACAGATACAGAAAAAAATAACAATACTGATATACCAGTAAGCAAAAGAGGAGTACAAGCATGGAGTTATATAGATCAAACTCACGCAAAAGATAGGGCAGAAAAAATGATTGTTAATGATGGAGTACAAAGTAAATTAATAGATTCACACGCTTGGGACACAGTATGTAGAGTAATAAATAAAACTGAAGGAAAAAATTTAACAGATTCAACAGAATGGGGAAATTACTATAATAATGGTACAACAAAATATGAAGATTTAAATACATTATACGCTGTGCACAATGGTGGAACATGTGCAACTGAATATAAAAAAGGACCAGTACCAGCAGGACCAAAAGGAAGCGGAGAAAATAGACTGGAATTATCAACAGGAGCGAGTGAAGATTTCAAAGCATATAATATATACGATTTAGCAGGAAATATGTGGGAATGGACAACAGAAAATGGAACAAACCCTGAAAACAACGATGCAAATGCTGAGATGAAAGACATAGGTAAAACTGATGCTGAAGGAACAGACGCCGTTTTCCGTGGTGGTAGCTTTGGTTTCACCAACAGCGGTGACTGGAGCCAAGTGATACATTCGGACGGTAACTTTGCTGCGAACTACAAGTGTTTCGACGTAGGCTTCCGCGTCGTACTTTATTTGAAGTAGGATATCAGGAAGAACATAATAGTTATTGCCATATAAATTAATAAATTTGAAGTTGGAAATATCTAAAAGATAGTAGATAAAACTTAGAAATAGGCATTATCTACTATCTTTTTTGTATTCATAGCTTAGAACAATTTTCTTACTAAAAAGTAAAAAATCTAATGAAATTTTTAATAATACATGTTATAATAAACTTGATAAAATAAAA
>CAZASP010000036.1:0-11831 GCA_964487865.1 uncultured Clostridium sp.
AAGCCATACGCACACTTTGTGTGTATGGCTAAATTTAAAAATAACAAAAAAGGAAAACAAATGAATATATTTTTTTACATACTAATATTTATAATTGGTACTCTATTTGGAAGTTTCTATACTTTAGCAGTATATAGAATTCCTAAAAGGCAAGATATTACACATACACATTCTTATTGTCCTAATTGCAATCATAAATTAGGATTTTTAGACTTGATTCCAATTGTTAGTTATATATCATTAAAAGGAAAATGCAGGTATTGTAAACAAAAAATAAGACCAAGATATTTAATACTTGAAGTATTATCTGGTTTGTTATTTGTAGCACTTGCATTTTTAATGAAACTAAATATTGAAACACTAACAATAAAAAAAGTAGTAGAATATTGCATTATGATTTTATATATGACATTTGTTATATTAATGGTTGGAATAGACAAAGAAAACAGAAAAATAGACAAGCTAGTTTCTGTTTATGGTATTGTAATATCTATTATGTATATGGTATATCTATGCATAGTAGAGCAAACTAGTATATATAGATATGGCATATACTTAATTTTTTACATAATTGTTTTAATTTTAGACAAAATAACTTTAAAGAAATTTGCAAAAAATAGTTATGCAGCAGGAATATTATTAACAATAATTACAATGATAATTTTCACGCAAGAATATATAACTTATAATACAATTTTATTCACATTAGTAGCAATCTTATTTTACATTTTATTATATAAACTTAAACAAATGAGAAGAAAAGGTAAAAAATCAGAAGAGCAAATTGCAAATAAAATTAATATAGGTTTCTTTTTAGGAATATTTAATATTATAATGACAATGATGGTATTATATGTTAGCAATTTTAAATACTAGTAAAGTTTAGGCAATTTGGAAAGGAATGAACAAGGCATGAAAATTAGCAAAGAAAATGGTTTTACTGGAATTGATATAGCAATATCAGTGGTTGTAATTTTTATATTTGTATCACTTATTGCGTTCCTAATTTATAGTTTTAATAGTTCTTCGAAAGAATTAGAATATAAATCAGAAGCAATAAACATAGCAATACAAGAAATAGAGCAATTAAAAAATACAATTGATGTTGATTCTATTCGAACAAAAGGAATAGAAAATGTAGATGAATATGAATCATCTCAAAAAGTTAAAGAAGGATACTTTAAAAAAGTTTTAATAGAAGATTATAAGCATATACATCCTGACAAAGAGTCAGATATAGTTAAAAAAGTAACAGTTGAAGTTCAATATCAATTTAAAAAAGAACCGCAAACTGTTGCATTATCAACAATTATTACAATGAATAATTGAATTTTAAATAAGAAAGGATGAATTTCTTTAATGAAATCACAAAGAGGTATTACACTTATTTCACTAACAGTTTATATTATTGTTATGGTAATTGTAGTAGCAACTTTAACAATTATAAGTAACTTCTTTTTTAAAAACATGAAATTAAGTTCTAAAAATATTGATCCATTAACAGAATATACTAAATTTACTACTTTTTTTACAGATGAAATAAATCATAACAATATTAAAGTATTAGATTGCAAAACAGATAGTACAACTGAAAATAGTTATGTAGTATTTGATGATGGTGTACAATATACATTTGTTAAAGAAAATAAGGGAATTTATAGAAATAAAATAAAAATATGTAGAGATGTAGAAAATTGTACTTTTGATTATGAAATAAAAAATGGTAAAGATGTAGTAACAACAGATATAACGATGGATGGCATTGAAAAAAGAACTGTAGAATACACAATAAAAAATTAGTAATTTTATGTAATTTTATAAAAAACAACAAAACCATATAAAAATGTTGTATAATAAAATAGAAAGGTACGAAAGAAGGTAAAAGTATGGATTCAAGAAAAAGGCAACCAATTGGTGTAGAACTTGTAAAAAGAGGAATTGTAAAGCAAAAAGACATTGAAAATGCTTTACAATATCAAAAGGACCATCCAAGAAGAAAACTTGGAGATATTTTATATATTTTAAATGCATGTGAACCTAATACATTAATTGAAGCAATAGCAGATATACTAGGGGAAAAAGGGATTATTCTAACAAATGATAAAATAAAAGTTAGATTAACAGATTATTTTTCATTAGATGTTGCTCAAAAAAATAAAGTAATTCCATTTGAAGTATCTGCTGGAAAAATTAAAGTATGTTTTGCAGATACAGTTAATAATAAAGATATGAATACTATTAAGCTTTTACTATTAAATAAAGGCTTAGTTATGGAAAATTATATTACTTTTGAAAGTGATATTGAAAGAATTCTAAAAACAATGGAAGGTGAAGCAACAACAGACTTTGAAATGGGCGAAAATAATGATACTGCAATTGGATTAGTAGATAGTATTATAAAAACAGGTATTAAACGAAGAGCTAGTGATATCCACATTGAGCCAATGGCTGATCAAGTTAGAGTTCGTTATAGAATAGATGGAGAATTATTTACAGCAGCTAAAATAAAGAGAGAAAAACAACAGCAAATTATAGGAAGGCTAAAAGCTATTTCAAATATGCACCAAGAAAAACAAGAAGCTCAAGATGGTAGAATATTAACATATGAAGATTATAATATTCGTGTATCTTCTCAGCCAAATGTATATGGTGAAAAATTTGTTTTAAGATTATTAAAGAAAAATTCAAACATAAAAAATATATTTGATTTAGGATTTCCAGGTAATGAAGAAAATTTAAAGAGAAGTATCCAAAAAAAGAATAGTATAACAATTATTGCAGCGCCAACAGGAGAGGGTAAAACAACAACTTTATACAGTATTATGGATTACTTAAATAGTCCCGAAATAAATATAACAACAATAGAAGACCCAGTAGAAATCAGAATTCCAGGATTAAACCAAATTGAAGTTGATAATAATAAATCTTCTTTCTCTGACTCATTAAGAACAGTATTAAGACAAGATCCTGATATAATTCTAGTAGGAGAAATTAGAGATACAGAAACAGGAGAAATAGCAATTCAAGCAGGTCAGACAGGACATTATGTGTTGTCTACTATACATACTATAGATAGTATAGAGGTAGTTACTAGATTAAGAAAAATGGGATTATCAGATTATGATATTTCAAGTACATTAGCTACTGCTATTTCACAAAGATTAGTAAGAAGAATTTGCTCAAAATGTTGTAAAGAAAGAAAATTTAACGAACAAGAAAAGAAAATTATAAAAGCAATGGGTGAAAAGTACAATGTAGACTTTGACTTAAATGGTGTAACTTACGATACACCAGGTTGTAAGTATTGTAATAATACAGGATTTTATGATAGAATTGGAATATTTGAAATTTTAGATTTAACCGATGAAATCAAACAAGCTGTTATGGAAGGAAAATCTAGTTTGGAAATCCGAAGATTAGCATTACAACAATCTTATAAACCATTAATTATTGATGGAATTACAAAAGTTATTAATGGGTATACAACATTAGAAGAATTAAATAGGAAACTTTTAATTTTCTAAAACAAAGGAGGAAATTATGAATTTAGATAAGTTATTAGATGAAGCTATAAAAGCTGACGCATCTGACGTACATTTAATTTGTGATAACAAACCAATGCTTAGAATTGCAAGGAATTTAGTTCCTGTGCCAAATACTAAAATTATTACACCAGAAGATATGGCTGAGTTATATGATTACTTAGTAAAAGGAAATACGGAAAAAGATGATGTATTTAATACTACAAGAAGATTGGATATGTCTTATGAATATAAAGATATACGTTTAAGGGTTAATATTTCTTTATCTGATGATATTCCAGTATGTACACTAAGATTGATAAAAAATGAGTTACCAACTTATGAGTCTTTAGGAGTACCAGATATCGTAAGAAGAATGACTTACCAACCACAAGGATTAATTTTAGTTACTGGTAAGACAAACTCTGGTAAAAGTACAACTTTAAGTGCTTTGATTAATCATATTAATGAAAATCAAAATAAAAAAATACTAACACTAGAAAACCCAATAGAGTATAAACATCATTCTAAAAAATCATTAATAGTTCAAAAAGAAGTAGGAAGAGGTCGTGATAGTTTAACTTTTAGTGATGGTGTTAAAAACTCATTAAGAGAGGACTGCGATATTCTAGTAATTGGAGAGATACGTGACAAAGTAACTATGGAAGCAGCTATTGAAATGGCTGAATCTGGGCACTTAGTAATAGGAACATTACATACAAAATCTTGTGCAGAAACAATAGATAGATTAATAAACTTCTATGAAGTAAGAGACCAAGCAAGTGTTAAATACTTATTATCATCATTGTTAAAATTAGTTGTATCACAAAGATTATTGCCAGGAGTAGATGGAAAATTAGTTTTAATACCAGAAGTTATGGTAGTTGATAATATTGTAGCTGGTATTATACGTAAAGAAAAGTTAAGTGTATCTGAAATTGAAGATGCTATACAAAGTGCTTCTGACAAAGGAAGTATTGGTTTAATTAATTCTTTAGCCGAACTTTTTGTACAAGGCAGAATTACATTAGACTTAGCAAAAGCTCAGATAGAAGAAAAGAACTTAGAAGTTTTAAATAGAACAATTATGCAATTAAAAATTAAACGTGATAATAGTAAAAAATAGAAATAAAACAATTAAAACAATAAGGATAGGAGGAAAAGCGCCATGCCTATGTATATGTATAAGGCTGTAACAAAAACAGGCGTAATAGTAAAAAACAGAGTTGAATCAGAAAGTAGGTTAAATTTGATAAGATCACTAAAAAATGGTGATTTAATACCAATATCAATAGAACAACTTGCTTACCATTCTAACAGAAACACAAAGAAAAAAAAGAAAAATGTTACAGACATACAAGAAATAATGAAAAATGTAAATACGACACAATTAGGTCAGAAAAATAAAACATTGACAACAAAAGAAAAAATAAACTTATATTTTGCTAAAACAGAAAAAATAACACAAAGAGACCTAGTAGTATTTACACAAAACTTTTATTTATTGAAAAAAGCAAACTTTAATAATATCCATGCATTAGACACCATTATACAAAGTACCGAGAACGTATCATTTAGGGGTATTCTAGAGGATATATTAGCAGGTGTTGAAGCGGGAGAAAATATGTATACAACAATGGAATACTATTCTAATGTATTCCCATATATCTATATAAATATGATAAAAGTAGGGGAGTTATCAGGTTCTCTTACCAATTCACTAGAACAAGCCGTTAAATACTTAGATGATACAGAATCATTAAACAGAAGACTAAGAGCAATTTTAATTCCAAACCTTATTCAATTTGTTTTACTATTAGTAATGTTACTGGTAGGTACGTTATTTGCAATTCCAGCAATCCAAGGAGTATTTGATGAAGTAGGAACAGAAGACACTTTACCAGCAATTACCTTATGGTTTGCTAGCTTTGTAGATCAAGCAATTAAGTATTGGTATATACCAACGTTTATTGTAATTGCAATAGTAGCAGCTGTCCTATTCTATATAAACACGCCAAAAGGAAAATACAACTTTCATTATTTCAAATATAAGATGCCTGTATTTGGAGAATTAATATTTGCATTAGACTTTTCTAGACTAATGAAAGCAATGTTACTAAACTTACAAAATGGAATGAGAATACAAGACGCTATTGA
Organism: uncultured Clostridium sp.; assembly: GCA_964487865.1. Taxonomy (GTDB): domain Bacteria; phylum Bacillota; class Clostridia; order TANB77; family CAG-508; genus CAG-269. The sequence goes on from CAZASP010000036.1 coordinate 5,679, forward strand.
AGTAAGTAAAAATGTAGTAAAGAACTATGTAATGCTATCAATTATAGAAACATCAATAAATAATATCTTAATAGGTTCATCATGGATAGAGCCATTTGAAGAATCAGGATTAGCAAAACCAATGATAACAGAAATGTTAAAAATAGGAATGCAGACAGACTTAACAGAAATGATGGCAAAACTAATAGAATACATGGAAATTGACATAGATAACATCATGACAAAAATAATGAAAGCATTACCACAAATAGTATACGCAATAGTAGGAGCAGTATTAATATTCTTCGTATTAGTTGTACTAGTACCATGTGTACAAGTATATATGGGTAACTTCTTATTCTCAGCATATGGAGTATAAAATAAATGAAAATTGGTATTGATATTGGCGGAAGTCATATAGCTATAGGTGTAGTTAATGAAGACGGAAAAATTATTGAAAAAACAGAAAAAAAGTTGACTGATAGTGAAAAGCAAAATATAGAACAATCTATTGAAAATTATATAATAGAACATGCTAAACAATTTATAGAAAAATACGATGCAACAGAAATAGGAATATCAATTGCTGGTATAAATAATAATGGATATATTTTTAGTTCAGGTAACATAGGAATTACAAATTATCCAATGGAAGAAAAACTAAGAAAAAGTATACAAATACCAATAAAAATAAGAAATGATGCAAAATGTGCAGGTTTAGCAGAACAGCAATATGGATGTTTAAAAGGATATAAAAGAAGTATATTTTTAACCTTAGGAACAGGAATTGGTGGTGTTATTTTCCTAGATGGAAAACCATTGACTATAGAGAAAAGAACAGGATATGAAATTGGTCATATAATTATACAAAAGAACGGAATACCTTGCCACTGTGGAAAAAAAGGATGTTTTGAACGATATGCATCTATGAAAGTTTTTAAAAACAATTTACGAAAAGCCTTAAACTTTGATGAGACAGTATCAGGAGAACAACTTCTAGAAATACTAAGAAATAATAATATAGAAAACGAAAATTATAGAATTATTGAAGATGTAGTAGAAACTTTTATAGAAGATTTAAGCATAGGAATATCAAATTTAATTTCTATTTTCGAACCAGAAATAATAGGTATTGGTGGAAGTTTTGTTTATTTTGCTGAAATATTACTTCCACGCTTAACAGAAAAAATGAAGGAACAGGGAAGAGATGATATAATCTTTCAAACTGCAGTTTTTGGAAATGATGCAGGAATAATAGGAGCAGTTTTATAAAAAAAAACATATCCAATTACAAAAGGATATGTTTTTTTTGTTACTCTTTATTCGCAATACTTTCTAAATCCAACAATTCTTGCCATCTTGTATCAACCTCTTTTTGGAATTCTTCAATCATCCATTCATTGCCAGGTTTAAACATATGTCTAAATCTCTTTTGAGGTTTTAAAAATTCTTCAATAGGCAATTTCTTTGCAGGTTTGTAATTAATTTTATATTTTCCATCAACAACTTCATACAAAGGCCAATAGCAAGTTTCAACAGCAAGTTTATTAATTTGCATTAAATCATCTGTTGGGTAGCCCCATCCTCTAGGACAAGGAGCCATAACATTTAAAAATGTTGGACCTTTTGTATAAATGGCTTTTTCTGCTTTTTCATATAAATCTTTAAAATTCATATATCCTAGAGTTTGTGCAACATAAGGAAGATGATGTTCTGCCATAATTCTTGTTAAGTCTTTTCTTGATTGCATTTTACCAGGGATAACTTTACCAGCTGGTGATGTTGTTGTATCTGCAAATTTTGGTGTAGCAGATGAACGTTGAATACCAGTATTCATGTATGCACCATTGTCATAACATACATAAACCATGTCATGACCTCTTTCCATAGCACCAGATAAACTTTGTAATCCAATGTCATAAGTTCCACCATCTCCACCAAAGGCAATAAATTTTGTCTCACCATCTTGTGGAAGTTTTCCTTGTTTTTTCATAGATACATAAGCTGCTTCTGCACCAGATAAAGTAGCACCTGCACATTCAAAAGCTGTATGGATAAAAGAATCAGTCCAAGCAGTGTAAGGATAAATGAAAGTAGAAACTTCCATACAACCAGTAGCATTGCAAACAACAGCATGGTCTTCTGGTTTTAAGGCTCTCATTATGTGTCTTGCAACTGGAGGTGCTCCGCATCCAGCACACATTCTATGTCCGCTTGTGAATCTTGATGGTTTATTAGCAACTATTTCTTTTACATTATAAGCCATTATTTTTGCGCCTCCCTTCTTAATCCAAGATAACGATATGGATTATCTATTTTGCCTGATTTTACAATTTCAGCTAAATCATTATAAACAGATTCGATATCATCAGCTTTTGTATCTCTACCACCTATACCATATATATAGTTGACTGCTGGTATATGTACATTATTAACATACATAGCAGATGTAACGTCTTCAAATAAGGCTCCCCCTGCAGCATTTAAAGAATCTGCTTTGTCTAAAATAGCAACTGCTTTTATATGAGATAAAACTTTAGCTATTTCTTCGCCAGGAAATGGCCTAAATACACGTATTTTCAAAAGACCAGCTTTAACTCCATTTTTTCTTAAATTATCTACAACATATTTGGTAGTTCCAGCTGTTGAATTCATACAAACAATAGCTATCTCGGCATCTTCTAATTTATATTCTTCAAATAGAGAATAACTTCTACCAGTCATTTTTTCAAAATCTTTTGAAACCTCTAAAATAACTTTTTTAGCATTTTTCATTGCAAGTGCTTGTTGTGCTTTATGTTCAAATAGATAAGCTTGTAAATCTAATGGACCAACAGCAATTGGTTCTTCTTTATTTAGTAAATAATGTTCTGGTTTGTATTTGCCAACAAATTCTTTTACTTTATCATCTTCAACTAATTCTATATTTTCAATAGCATGAGATGTAATAAATCCATCTTGACAAACCATTAAAGGTAACATTACATCTTTATGTTCAGCAATTCTGTGAGCCATTAAAGTATTGTCATAAGCTTCTTGATTATTCTCAGAAAATAGCATAATCCAACCAGCATCTCTTACACCCATAGCATCTGAATGGTCACAGTGAATATTTAGTGGTCCAGATACAGCCCTATTTACTAAAGATAAAACAATTGGTAATCTTAAGCTAGAAGCTATATATATCATTTCCCACATTAGTTATAAACCATTTGCAGAAGTTGCTGTCATAGCTCTTGCGCATGCAGCTTCAGCCCCAATGCAAGCAGACATAGCACTATGTTCACTTTCAACAGCAACAAATTCAGTATCAACAGCACCATTTGCTACAAAAGTAGAAAAGTATTGTGGTATTTCAGTAGAAGGTGTAATAGGGAATGCTGCAACTACATCTGGGTTGATTTGTTTCATGGCAGTAGCAGAAGCTTCATTACCACTTAATCTTTCTCTTATACTCATGTTTAACCCTCCTCCTTCATTTCAATTGCACCAAATGGGCATACTTTTGCACATACACCACATCCTTTGCAATAGTCAAAATTAAAGTCTTCTCTTTTTTGTTCTTTATTTACAGGGATTGCATCATCTGGGCAAACAGGGAAGCATAAACCACATTGTTTGCATTTTTCTTCTAAATATATAGGTCTAGAACTTCTCCAGTCACCAGTTTTAAAATCTCTTGCATTACCAGATGTATAAATATCTCCACCTGGTGTTAATTTTTCCATAGGGGTTTGGTTATTAATTTTTGTCATATCTTTTTTACCTCCTTTAGTGCTAATTCTAAAGCTTTCATATTACCATCAATAACTTCAGGTTTCTTTGCAAATTTGTGTTTGAAAGAACCCTTCATATCTTCAAGTAAAGCTTCATCTGTCATAATGCCACTAACTTTTACAATAGCGGCTAGCATTGGAGTATTAGGGAAATATCTACCTAAAGCTTCTTCAGAAACTTTTCTAGCATCAATAGTATAAATATCACCCTTATATCCTTTAAGAACACTTTTTAAATAATCTGCAGATTTAGTTGTATTAATAACAATAGCACCAGTTTCTTTTAAACCAGAAGTAACATCAACAGCCTCTAAAAGTGTATCATCAACAACTACAACATAATCGGGTTCATAAATATTGCTGTGTATGGTAATAGGATTACTACTAATACGATTATACGCTGTAATAGGTGCACCCATTCTTTCAGGTCCATACTCTGGGAAACCTTGAATATATTTTCCCGTATTAAAAGCAGCATCTGCCAATAATAAAGACGCTGTTTTAGCACCTTGACCACCTCTACCATGCCATCTAATTTCTATTAAGTTATCCATAATTGGTGAGCCTCCTTCTTATATTTATTTGCTTAAGTATATGACTAAATAAACCCAATGTCAAGAGCAAATGTGCAATTATACATTGCACAAATTGAATTCTTTTGATATAATAGTAAAGAAGTTAAGGAGGTAAAAAATGCAAGATTTAAAATTAACAGATTCTATATATTATATAGGAGCAGATGATAAAGATATTCGCTTATTTGAAGGGCAATATGATGTGCCAAATGGAATGGCATATAATTCTTATTTAATTAAAGATGAGAAAAATGTAGTGCTAGATACAATAGATAAAAAAGTTACTAATAAATGGTTACAAAATTTGGAAACAGCTTTAGCTGGTGAAAAAGTTGATTATTTGGTAGTTTCACATTTAGAACCAGACCACGCATACAATATTGGTCTATTAGCTAAAAAATTTCCAGAAATGAAATTAATAGGAAATAATATGACTTTTACAATGTTGCCAAACTTTTTTGATATTGATTTAACAGACAGAAAAATAGTTGTAAAAGAGGGCGAAACTTTAAATATTGGAAAACATACTTTACAATTCTTTATGGCACAAATGGTACATTGGCCAGAAGTAATGGTAACTTATGAACAAACAGAAAAAGTGCTATTTTCAGCAGATGGATTTGGAAAATTTGGTACTCTAGACACAGACGAAGATTGGGATTGTGAGGCTCGTAGATATTATTTTGGTATTGTAGGCAAGTATGGAAAGCAAGTACAAGATTTATTGAAAAAGGCTGCTACTTTAGATATTCAAATGATTTGTCCTTTACATGGACCAATTTTAAAAGAAAATTTAGGACATTATATTGAAAAATATGATATATGGAGCAGTTATAAACCAGAAGATGATGGAGTTTTCATTGCATGTGCTTCTATTTATGGAAATACATTAGAAGCTGCTCAAAAACTAAAAGAAATATTAGAAGAAAAAGGTGCTAAAAAAGTTGTATTAACAGATTTAACTAGAGAAGATATGGCAGAAGCAGTAGAAGATGCTTTCCGTTATGATAAAGTTGTTTTGGCAGCATCTAGTTATAATGCTGGAGTATTTGTACCAATGGAACAATTTTTGAATAAATTAAAAGAAAGAAATTATCAAAATAGAAAAATAGCAATTATAGAAAATGGCTCTTGGGCACCATCTGCAAATAAAACTATGAAAAACATCTTGCAAGAAATGAAAAATATTGATATAATACAAAAATCAGTTACTATAAAATCTACCATGAAGCAAGAAAACATTGCTCAAATGGAAGAATTAGCAGACTGTTTATTAGGAGGTGAATAATATGAAATATAAGTGTACTGTATGTGGTTATATTTATGATGAAGAAAAAGAGGGAACAAAATTTGAAGAGTTACCAGAAGACTGGACATGCCCTTTATGTGGTGTTGGTAAAGAATTATTTGAAAAAATAGGTGAATAATATAAGTATAAATGAAAAAATCAAAAATATGTTTGACATTTTTTTGTTTGTATGATATGATGTGAACAAATAAAGAAATGGAGTGATAAATATGCCTAGAAAAAAGCCAGAATTAAATAGAAGAGAAAAATCAATATTAAGATTTATTGAAAAACAAATAATGACACAAGGATATCCACCATCAGTAAGAGAAATTGGAAAAGCAGTAGGTTTAAGTTCAACAGCAACTGTACATGGATATTTAGCAAAATTAGATGAAAAAGGTTACATTAAAAAACAACATAAAAAAGGAAGAACATTAAGACTATTAAAAGGTGGATCAGGAGAAGAAAAGAAAACTTCAAGCAAAGACTTTTATACACAAAGAGAATTAGTAGAAGTACCTATTATTGGAAA
>CAZASP010000037.1:0-8963 GCA_964487865.1 uncultured Clostridium sp.
GGCGAATGTGCAGATGAAATTTTTGGTGGATATCCATGGTTTTTTAGAGAAGATAGTTTAAATAGCAATACTTTTCCTTGGTCTATTGCAATAAGTGAACGACAAAATTTGCTTAATCCTTATATTAGCAAAAAGGTGAATTTAAAAGAATATATTGATTTTAGATATAATGAAAGTTTATCTGAAGTAGAAATTTTAGAAGATGATTCTCCAGAAACTGCTGAAAAAAGAAAAATATCTCATTTGACTTTAAATTGGTTTATGCAAACTTTACTAGATAGGTCTGATAGGATGGCTATGTATAGTGGTTTTGAACTTCGTGTTCCTTTCTGTGATTATAGATTAGCTGAATATGTGTGGAATATTCCTTGGGAATGGAAAGCCTTAAATGGTCGAGAAAAAGGACTACTTCGCTATGTTTCTAAAGACTTCTTACCAAGTGAAATTGTTGATAGAAAAAAATCTCCTTATCCTAAAACACATAACCCAACTTATTTAGCAAAAGTTAAAGGGATGCTAGCTGATATTATGAAGGATAATAATGCTCCTATTAATGATTTGTTAAATCGTGATTTTATTTTAGATATTTTAAATACTGATGGTAAGGCTTTTTCTAGACCTTGGTTTGGTCAATTAATGACAGGCCCACAGCTTATGGCATATCTTTGTCAAGTTAATATATGGCTTGAAAAATATCAGCCAAAAATTGAATTATAGTTTAAAAAATTTGAAGTCACAATTTGTGACTTCATTTTTTCTATATATTCTTAACTGTTACCTCACTTTTTTAATTCATCAATTATTACTTTAAAATCATTTGCCATTACAATTGCCGTTCCTGCAACTAAAATATTGGCACCTGCTTTTTTTACATCTGGTGCAGTTCTTAAGTTAATACCACCATCTGCTTCTATGTCTAAATCTAAATTCTGTTCTTGAACATATTTCTTCAAAATACTTATTTTTTCTAACATATCTGTTAATAAGGTTTGTCCACCTTTTCCTGGTTCTACTGTCATAACAAGACACATATGAACATATGGTAAAAACTCATAAATTTCTTCTATTTTTGTATTTGGTTTTACTGATATTCCAACTTTGCAATTATTATCTTTTATATAATTAATCAATTTATATACTTCTTCTTTTGTTTTGCAAGCTTCTAAATGAAATGATATTATGTTTGGCTCTAATGCTAAAAATTCATCAATTGCTGTTTTTATATCTTCAACCATTAAATGAACATCTAAAGGTAAATTAGAAAGTCTTTTAATGTATGATGCATTTTCTAGCATTTTTTGATAAGTATTCTTCTCTACAAATTTACCATCCATAACATCAATATGGAAATAATCTGTTTTTGCTAATTCTAGTTTTAAGAATGTTTCTGCTTCATTCCCTTCTTTTACTGATAATATAGATGTTGAAACTTCTACCATTTTTTTCTTTCCTCCTTCTGCTTCAATTCTAAATATATTTTACAAAATCTTTCATATCTTTCTGGATTAATTTCGCCATTATCTAAAGCTTTTTTAACTCCACAATTTTCTTCTTTAATATGAGTACATCCTACAAATTCACAGTCTTTTGTTTTTTCTTTAAATTCAACAAAATAATTTGCTAAATCCTTGCTTGGAATTTCTTCTATTGAAAATGTAGAAAATCCGTGGTGTATCTGCAATATATGTGTCTTTGCCTAATTGGTACAGTTTTGTTGATGTTGTAGTATTTTTCCCTCTTTTATTTTTTTGACTAATTTCTCCTTCTAATGTCATATTATCGTTGAAAATTGCATTAATTAGTGTGGATTTTCCAACACCAGAATTTCCTGCAAATGCATTAATATTGTTAGACATAGCCTTTTTTAACTTTTCTATTCCTATACCATTTTTTGCATCTGTTTCAATTATTTTATATCCTATTTTACTATATATTTCTCTTATTTTTTTGAATTGTCGTTGTGTGTCTAAATCTGTTTTGTTTAAAACTATTATAACCTTTATATTTAAAAATTCTGCAAATGCTAATTGTTTATCAAGCATTAATAAATCTGGTTCTGGACTTTTGCTTGAAACAACAAAAATTAGTGTAGTTAAGTTACTTAATTTAGGTCTTTTTATATACATTGTTCTTTCTTCTATTTTATCTATTATAGCTTCCTTTTTAATTTCGTCTGTAATTGTAATTTGCACTTTATCTCCAACTACGGGATTTATTTCTTCTTTTTTAAATTTTCCTCTAGCATAGCAAGAATAGATGGTGTTCTCCCCATCTACCCTTACTTGATATATATTAGATTTATTTTCAATTATTATACCTTGCATTTGTCACCTTTATTATTGAAATGTATAGCTTGTTTGTGAATTCATATTCAAATCTTGTGTTCCTTTTAACACATCATCTACATAAACTTTAACCGTTACAGTTCCTCTAGCATCAAATGGCGCAGCTACATTTGTAGATGTTTTATCAACTTCTTCATTATATATGGTTTCATTTCCAACAACAATTTTTACTCTAGCTTTTTCTACTTTTTCGCTTCCATTTTCTGATTGTGGTTTGTAACTTAATAATGACTGTAAATTAACTGTTATGGTTCCGTGTTTTAATTGTTCATATGAATTAACTGTTATAGTAATTGTTGTTCCTCTCTCAACTGTTGAACCAGCATCTATACTTTGTTTTATTACTTTTCCGCTTTCTTTTGAACTATCCTCAGCTGTTGTTACCGAAACTTTTAAGCCTGCACCTTCTAATGCTTTTTTAGCTTCTTCTTGTGTCTTACCTATAACATTTGGTACTGTAGATTTTTCTACACCTGTACTTACATGAATTTTTACTGTATCACCTGCAAAAACCTCTGTGTCTGGATCTGTTTCTTGACTAATTACATATCCTGCTTCAACTGTCTTGCTAGATTCTTCTATTACTTCTGCTACTAACTTTGCTTCTTCTAACAAAGATATTGCTTCTTCTTTTTCTCTTCCTTTAACATTAGGTACATTTGTTTTTTCTTGACCCTTGCTAATTACAACACTTACGGTGCTTCCTTCTTTTACCTTGTTAAATTTTTCCATGTAAGTTGGATCTTGTGAAATAACATGACCTTCTGGAACATCTTTGTTATATTCTTCTTTTGATACTTCAAATTTTAGTTTTGCCTCTTCAATTTTAGCTTGTGCTTCTTCCTTAGATAGTCCTACTACATTTGGCATATCAACTTCTGGTGGATTTGTAATGCTTAATATTCCTAAAGTTCCTCCTAAACTTAAAGCAAATAATAAAGCTAAACCTATAAAAATACTTAATGCTTTGTGATTTTTAATAAATTGCTTAAATTTTCCGTCTTTTTTTCCTTTTCCATTTTTCTTATTTGCGTTATCTTCTATATTTCCATACATATCTGTGTCGATTTTTTGTGTTTTTGCTGTTTTATCGTATTCTACATCTTCTACGAAATCTCCTTCTGGATTTTTTAATGAATGTTTTAAATCATTTAACATTTCTGTTGCAGATTGATATCGTAATGTAACATCTTTTTGCAATGCTTTCATAATAATTTTATTAACAGCTGTAGGAATATTAGGATTGACTTCTATTGGTTCTTCTGGATCTTCTTGCATATGCTTTAAAGCTACAGATACTGGTGTGTCAGCATCAAATGGTACTTTTCCAGTAACCATTTCGTACATTACAACACCTAATGAATATAAGTCAGACTTAGCATCTGTAAATCCTCCTCTAGCATGTTCTGGTGAAAAATAATGAACTGACCCCATTGTAGTACCAAAAGCAGTAATTGTTGAATTAGAAACAGCTTTTGCAATTCCAAAGTCTGTTACTTTTGCAACACCATCCTCTGTTATTATAATATTATGTGGTTTTATATCTCTATGTACAATATTATTTCTATGAGCGACTTCCAAAGCAGAGGCAATTTGAATTGCTACATTAATAGACCATTTCCAAGGAAGTGGACCTTTTTCTTCTAATATAATTTCTTTTAAGGTTTTTCCTTGTATTAGTTCCATAACTATATAATATAAGTTTCCCTCTATCCCTACATCATAAATAGAAACAATATTCGCATGTGTTAGCTTTGCTGCTGATTGTGCTTCTGCTTCAAATCTTTTTATAAATTCTTCGTCTGTTGTAAATTCATCTCTTAGTATTTTTACTGCTACATTTCTTTTTAATATTTTGTCTGTTGCCTTGTAAACGGTAGACATTCCACCATTTCCAATTTTTTCTATAATTTCATAGCGATTCCCTAATAATTTTCCCTCTAAATTCATATTTATCTCTCCTGTTTATATATTTTTTATAACGACAACTGTTATGTTGTCATATCCGCCATGCTTATTTGCTAACTCTATCAATTGTTTTGGTGCTCTTTCAATATCTTTCTTTGTAAATTGAAAGATATCTTCATGTGCAACTAGGTTACTTAATCCATCTGAACACATTACAATAATATCATCTTTTAAAAATCCTTTTACCATGACATCAGGCTCTACAAATGCATTACACCCTAATGCTTTTATTAACATGTTTTTTTGTGGATGATGAACTGCTTCCTCTTGTGTAATGGTTCCATCTTTTACTAATTTTTGCACATAACTATGATCTTGAGTTAACTTTCTCATAAATTCTTTTCTAATACGATAAATTCTACTGTCTCCTACATGTCCAATAAATGCCTTACTATTATATATTAAACAAATCTCTAAAGTAGTACCCATTCCTTCTAATTCTTTACTTTCTTTAGATTTTTCATATACTATCATATTAGCATATTCCATAGCACTACCTACTAATTGCACTATGCTTTCTTTGTCTTTATCAATTTCTTTAAAGTTGTTTTCAATATAACTTTTTGCTGTTTGTATAGCTAATTTACTCGCGATTTCTCCTCCATTGCAACCTCCCATACCATCAGCTAACATGTATAATTGAATTTCGTCTATTGAATCAGATATGTAATAATAGTCTTGGTTAATCTCTCTAACTTTGCCTATGTCTGATTTTGCATAAGCCTTTATCATTTTCTCACCTCTTTTTATTATGTCTTTTTATTTTTATTTACAATTTTACTAACTATCTTATATCATAAGTTTGTTTTTTTTGCAATTGTTTTGCTAATTTTAATTATAAAACTTATTGTTATAATTCACAACCAATAATTGTCAAAATATATTATTTTTTGTAACAATTTATTTTTAGCCTATCCCAGAATGGGACACTTGTATTTTTCGGTGTTTAATTGTATAATATATGGCATGAATACAAATTATTTAGAAAAATTAGAATTTTATAGAATTACTCAAATGTTAAGCAATTTTTGTATTACAACACACGGAAAGGAAATTGCTTTTAATTTGTTGCCTAGTAATCAGGTGTCAGTAGTTGAACAGCTTTTAAATGAGACTCAAGAAGCTGTTAATTTGGTGTATCGTAATAGTGTTCCTACTTTTTATGAAATTTCTGACATTACTATTGAAACTAAAAAATTAGAAAGTAATACATCTTTATCTACTAAGTCTCTTTTGAATTTGGCTCTTATTTTTAAGTTGGCTCAAGAATTAAAAGATTATTTTGATAAAGATTTTTTAGATGTAACTGAGTTCCCTATTTTAAACGAAATGTTTACTCGCTTATATACTAATAAAAATGTAACTAAGCAAGTATTTAGTTGTATTTTAGATGAGAATACAATTGATGATAAAGCCTCTAAAACTTTGCAAAATATTCGTAAGCAACAAAGAAAATTAGAACAAGATATTAAGTCAAAGTTAAATGATATTTTACATTCTTCTAGTTATTCTAAGTATATACAAGAAAATTTGGTTACTATTAGAAATGATAGATTTGTTATTCCTGTTAAAGAGGAATATCGCTCACAGATAAAAGGTTTTGTTCACGATATTTCTAATGCTGGCTCTACTGTTTTTATAGAACCTATTTCTGTTTTTGAAATGAACAATGAATTAAATAGTTTAAAAATTGAAGAAGAAATCGAAATTGAAAGAATATTAGAAGATTTGTCAAAACTGTTTTATCCTTATGTTGAAGAATTAAAATCTGATTTTACTTTAATTGGACAATTAGATTTTATTTTTGCTAAAGCAAAATTTTCTAAGTCACTAAAAGCAACTACTCCAATTATCAATAAGGAAAAAGAAATTCATTTAAAAAATGCAAGACATCCTTTTATTGATAAAGATAAAGTGGTACCTATGTCGTTTGATTTAGGAAAAGATTTTTCTGTGCTTGTTATTACTGGTCCTAATACTGGTGGTAAAACAGTTGTATTAAAAACGGTTGGCTTATTAAGTTATATGGCTTGCAGTGGTCTTAATATTCCATGTGATGAAAATTCAAGCATTTTTGTTTTTGATAATATTTTTGCAGATATTGGTGACGACCAAAGTATTCTCGATTCTGTTAGTACCTTTTCTTCTCACATGATAAACCTAATAGATATTACAAAAAATGCTTCTAAAAATTCTTTAATTCTGGTTGATGAATTAGGCTCTGGAACAGACCCTTTAGAAGGTAGTTATCTTGCTATTAGTATATTAGATTATTTTAAAAATATTGGAAGCTTAGTAATTGCTACTACTCACTATCAAGAATTAAAACAGTATGCACTTGTAACAGATGGTTTTGAAAACGCTTCTGTTGAGTTTGATATTGCAACCTTAAATCCTACTTATAGATTATTACTTGGTATTCCAGGAAAAAGTAATGCTTTCGAAATTAGTAAAAAATTAGGATTAGAAGAATCCATTATATCTAAAGCAAAAAGTTTTATGACTTCTAATCAAATTGATATAGAAAATTTATTAAAAAGTATTTATGATGATAAATCTTTAATTGAAAAAGAAAAAGCAGAAATTTTGAAAGAACATGAACAAGTACGAAACTTAAAAGAAAATTTACAAAAAGAAAATGATACATTAAAAAAACAAGAACAAGACTTAATTAATAATGCTAAAATAAAAGCAAGAAATATATTATTAGATGCCAAAGAAGAAGCTACTGAAATATTAAAAGAAATCAGAGAAACTTCTTCATTAAAAAATATAGAATTTTCAAGAAATAAATTAAATAAAAAAATAAAAGAAATTAAATTAGATGACGAAAATGATAATTTTGCAATTACTTCTTCAAATTCTATTCCTATTGAAAATATTAAACCTAATTTAGAAGTATATGTTACTACATTAAAACAAAATGGAATTGTTGTATCTCATATTTCAAAATCTAATGAAGTACAAGTGCAAGTAGGAAGTTTAAAAATGAATGTCCCTGTTAATGTTTTGGCTAAACCGGTTATTTCTAAAGACTTAAATAAAACTAGTTCTTCCAATAGTAGTTATACTAGCATTTCTAAATCTAGAAATGTAAAAACAGAAATTAATGTTATTGGCTTAAATGTTGAAGAAGCTATTATTTTAGTTGATAAATTTTTAGATGACTGTAGTTTAGCTAAACTACAAACAGCCAGAATTGTTCATGGTAAAGGTACTGGAAAATTACGTGATGGCATACATAACTTTTTAAAAAATCACCCTCATGTTGAAAGTTTTCGTATGGGGTCTTTTGGAGAAGGCGAAATGGGTGTTACTGTTGTAAAAATAAAATAAATTAGACACTTGTATTTAAGTTTGTTTCAATTTTTAATAATCTATTATATTTAGCTACTCTGTCTATTCTACAAGGTGCGCCAGTTTTAATTTGACCACCATTAACACCTACTACAATGTCAGCAATTGTAGTGTCTTCTGTTTCTCCTGAACGATGTGATATAACAGTTTTATATCCATTACTTTTTGCCATATAAATTGTATCTAAAGTTTCAGTTAAAGTACCTATTTGATTTGGTTTTATTAAAATACTATTTGCAATGTTTTTCTCTATTCCATTTCTTAATCTCTTTGGATTTGTTACAAATAAGTCATCTCCAACTAATTGAATTTTATTACCCATTTCGTTTGTTAGTTCTTTCCAGCTATCCCAGTCTTCTTCTGCTAATCCATCTTCTACAGAAACAATTGGATATTTATTACATAAGTCTATTATATATTGTATCATTTCTTGTTTTGTTTTAAATTGGTCTGTTTTCCAAAAATAATATCCCTCTTTTCCAATTTTCTGTGCTTCTTCATACATTTCTGTACTAGCAATATCTAATGCTAATACAATATCTTTTTTTGGTTCATAACCTGCTTTTTTAATAGCTTCTACAATAAGATCTAACGCTTGTTCTTCATTTTCTAAATTAGGGGCAAATCCTCCTTCATCTCCAACACCAACACTGTATCCGTTTTCTTTTAAAACTTTTTTTAATGTATGATAAACCTCTACTCCTCTTTTTAATCTTTCTTGGAAAGTAATTTCTCCAATTGGCATAATCATAAACTCTTGAATACTAATATTATTTTCTGAATGCTTTCCACCATTTAAAATATTCATCATTGGCACTGGTAATTCTTTTGCTTGAATTCCTCCAATATATTCATATAATTCCATATTTAATGATTCAGCCGCCGCTTTTGCAACTGCAATAGAGACACCTAATAAACTATTCGCACCCAAGTTAGATTTATTAGGCGTATCATCTAATTTTACTAATTCTTGGTCTATTTTTCTTTGTTCATATACATTCATTCCAATTATTTTTTTAGATATTTTTTTGTTAACATTTTCTACTGCTTTTTGAACACCTTTTCCAAAATATCTCGATTTGTCTCCATCTCGTAATTCTACTGCTTCAAAACTTCCAGTTGATGCTCCTGATGGCACAGATGCTACTCCTCTAAATCCTCCTTCTGTTACAACTTCTACTTGTATAGTTGGATTTCCTCTTGAGTCTAAAATCTCTAAAGCTTTTATGTCTGTAATTTCTATAATATCTTTCATTGACTTTCTACTTCCTTTCTTGAAGTATTTTATCCATT
>CAZASP010000037.1:9063-10940 GCA_964487865.1 uncultured Clostridium sp.
GCTTTTTTATTTCTCAATTCATTTGCATACTGCAAACTTACACTGTTTATTTCTCCTGATGAAATTCTTGCAATTTCTTCTATAACCTCTTTTTCTATTAATAACTTGACTTGAGTTTTTGTCCTATTTTCTTGCACATTTTTGCTAATAAGATAATTAAAATCTGCCATTGCTGCTATATTTGGTAAGTGTGAAATGCACATAACCTGATGATTTTTAGAAATATCATTTAATTTATTTGCTACTGAATTTGCAGTTTTTCCACTTATACCTGTATCAATTTCATCAAAAACTAAAACTGATGTCTTATCTATATCTGCTAATACTTTTTTAATTGCTAACATAGTTCTTGACATTTCTCCCCCTGATGCCATCTTAGATAATTCTTTTTCTTCTTCTCCTTTGTTTGTTACTATATAAAAGGTTACATCATTTTTTCCAGTTTTTAGATATTCATCTTCTAGATATGTAACTTCTACTTTTATTTTAGCATTTTTCATTTCTAAATCTTCTAGTTCTTGATTAATTTTTGCACTCAAAATAGATGCATTTTTCTTTCTAATTTCATGCATTTGCTCAGCTAATAATTTTAACTGTCCCTCAATTTCCTTTTTATTTTGTTTTAATTTATTATTGTATTCTTCTAGATTTTGAATATGTTTTATTTCTTCTTCTATTTCATCTTTATAATTTAAAATTTCTTCTATGGTATTTCCATACTTCCTTTTCAATGAATATATTAAGTCTAGCCTTTCTTCTATAAAATTTCTCTCTTCTTCATTAAATTCAATATCACTTCTGCAATTATTTACATCTCTAGCTAATTCTTGCAATTCATAATAAATATTTTTAAGTTCACTTGATAATTTTTCGTACTTAGTATCAATGTTTTCAATTTTTTCCAAAGCACGAATTGCCATACTTATACTTTCAATTCCATTTTCTGATATTAGGTTATCTGCTTCTTGCAAATTTTGAGTTATCTTTTCTGCATTTACTATAATTTTTCTTTTTTCTTCTAATTCATCTTCTTCATTTATTTTTAAATCTGCTTGTTCTATTTCTTTAACTTGATATTCTAATAAGTCTAATTTTCTTTGCTTTTCCTTTTCATCTCCAAAATTATTTTTTAATTCCTGTTTAATTTTGCAATATTGTTCATAAAGTTCTTGATATTTTTGCTTTTTATTAACAATATTATTTCCTATAAATCCATCTAAATAACTTAAGTGCATTTTATTGTCTAATAAATTTTGATTATCATTTTGTCCATGTATTTCTATTCTTTCGCTCATGAATTCTTTTAATTCATTTACTGTTACCATTCTTCCATTAATTTTACACATGTTTTTTCCGTTTAGATTTATTTCTCTTGAAACAATAATGTTTCCATCCATTGCATTTGGATTTTCTGGTTCATACATGCATAGTTCTACAAATGACTGGTTTTCTCCTTTTCTTATCATTTCTTTTGAAAATCTTCCTCCAGATATAATTTGCAATGAGTCAATTATTAGAGTTTTTCCTGCTCCTGTCTCTCCTGTTAATACGTTTAACCCATGGTTAAAGTCTATTGTTATATCTTCTATTATTCCTATGTTTTTAATGTGTAAGGTTGTTATCATTTTATTACCTCCAATTTTTATACTAAAAAAATGTTCGCTTTTATTGTATCTCCAATTTTAAAAATTGTCAATACTTTTTGCGAACATTTTTTCTTTCTTGTATAAACTGCTTAAAAATTTTCTTACTAAATTTTTATATTCTTAAAACTAATTTTTTAATAAAAGTTGTTCAATAATTTTCAGAACTATAATTCATGGGGAATGTAATAAATTTTGTGTAATTTGAAAAAGTATTTAAAAAAATACTTCCTT
>CAZASP010000038.1:0-10907 GCA_964487865.1 uncultured Clostridium sp.
TTGTTAAGATTCCATTTTCTCCTGTAAGCATTGCTATTGATACACCTGCTAAAATTAATAATACAATAATTGTAATAACTAATGCAATTAAAGTAATACCTTTTTGGTTTTTCATCTTTTCTTTCTCCTCCTTTTCTTTTGATTTTATAAATATCGTCTTATATGAATTTTTATTCATATAATGTTAAAAACTAAATTATTTGGTTCCTTTATCTTGGAAAAACTTTCCGCCTGATGTTGTTGTACTGTCATTTGAATTATTATTATTGTTATTGTTGTTATTTTGTGAACTAGAAGTACTTTGATTATCATTTGAAGTTCCTGTGCTACTAGAACCACTAGTACCACTAGAACTTCCTGAACTTCCAGCCGTTGTTGTATTTCCTGTTGTTGCGTTATTTTGTGTTGTTTCATATGAAGAAAATGGGTTAGCTTTTCCCGGTTTATAATCTTGTATTCTTTTGTAATTGTTTAAATCTGTTGAATCAACTTCATAAGTCATTATTATTTGGCTTTCATCAATACTATCTGCTTCTGCTAATTCTTGTTCTACATCATCAGGTGTTGTATATGATACTGCATTTGGTATGGTTTTAGTCATAGGAACATAATCATATAATAATATTCCCAACAATAATATTATAGCCAAACATAATAATAATATAATAATTATTTCTTTAAAAATATTTTTAGCCATTTTTTTCTCCTTTATATTTATTGTGCTACATTTGTATTATTTTGTGTATTATTAGTTGCATTTGTATTTGTTGAATTAGTTGTGTTTGCTGTGTTAGTTGTATTTGTTGTATTTGTAGCTTCTGTATTTTCATCAGTTGTAGTAGGTGTTGGTTCTGAAACTTCTTTTATTGCAATGTCTTTGCATACAAATGTTGCTTGCAAATTTGTGCCTTCCCCTGGTAGCATTTTAAATTCTTCAATTCTAAAGCCTAAAGTACTATCATTCTCAATATCAGATATAAAATCAGTAATTGATATATAACTTCCTGTTACAGTAAATCTTAAATTATAGGTATTGGTTGTTGTGTTATTTCCTTTAATTATATCCATTTTTATTATAGCGCCTTCACTAGTTGCATAATTTCCTAGTTTTACCCATAAAGTTTCAACTTCATATCTGTCTATATGATTTGCTGATTGCACATCTCCTTCTGTACTGATTGTTGTCATATCCATATAATCTTGTTTTGCTTTTGCTAATTCTTTACTATTATTTTCTACATCACTAACAGCTTTTTTAAAATCTGTTTCTGCTAATTTACTAGATTGTTGTATAATTTGGTCTAATTCCTCGCTTCTTTGCTGTATCCCTCTATAACTTAATATCTCTACATTTCCAATTTCAAATCCTCTTACAGCTATGAATATTGATAATATTACTAATAATCCAATTAAAATTAATATTAATAATTTTTTCATGGCAAGTCTCCTTCAATTTTAACAGTAACAACATTGTTGTCTTTTTGTCCTGCTGTTGATATTACATTAGTTAATATAACATCAGTTTTTATTTTTGCTTTTAAATATCCTAATTGTTCATATTTATTTGATTGTGCATTAATAACAATATGTGTATTTGTTGTATTTTCTATTGATGTTAATTGGACATCTTCTGGTACAATTGACATTATTTGATTTAATAGATTTGGAATTGCATTTCTTGTTCTGTTTCTTTCAGATACTTTATTATTTGTATCTTCTAAATTTTTCAATAAATTTGTATAATCATTTGTTTTTGCTTTTATTTTTTCATTGTCTGTATTTGCTAAAGCAATTTGTACATTAGTTGATGCAATAGATTCTTGTGCTTCTTTTTGTTTTTTGTTCATTTGATTAGCTAGAAGTCCTGAAAATGCACTATAAATAATTATTAATAATAGCAATCCTGATGCAATACGTATTAGTCCAATTTCTGTTTTATCTAATTTTTGTCCTAAATCCCATGTAAGCATACCACCTAAATATTTTTTGTCTTTTTCTGTCCTGTCTGGATTGACTTCTATTTTTAGCCAATTAGGAATTTTATCACTTAATGTTTGATTTTTAAAATTAATTCCTGTTATACCTTCTCCTATTCCCATTAGTCCTAATGAAATAGCAGAGTTTACTTCTATATAATCTTTTATATTTATGTCTCCTGTTGCTTGTATAAAATAAGGTCTTAATATTTCACATTTTATATCGCCAAGATATTCTTGAAAATATAAATCAATATTATTAATTAATGCTGCAGTTCCAGTAATGTAGACTTTTTTTATTTTATTAGAATAATTGTTTATAACATTTCTTACTTTTCCTACTATATTATATAATGTTGGCATTATATCTTCTAAATAGGTAGATTGTTGTTCTTGTAGTTCTTTACCTTCTGATGTATATATTGTTGTATTTTTGCAAATTTCATAAGCTTTTAAATAAGAATTTTCTTTTAAGTTAATTTTTGTTAAAAATTCTTCGCTTCCTTGTTCTATTTTGTCTACGCTATAAATGTTGCTGTCTAAAATTGTTGTTATTGTTGTTTCGTTTTCTATATTAACTACAAGTGCATTTTCATTACTATCTATATCAATTAAATTAGGAATAGCCATAGATATAGGAGATACATTAGATAATTTGTATCCCTCTATTTCTTGCATTTGTTTGTTTAATTCTATTTTGTTTGCAGAAATATGAATAACTCTTACTTTTTCTTTTTCTTCTTGATTATTAACAAGTGCATATCTAGTTTCAAATACATTTGGATTGTATTCTTTTTCAGCACAATATGATTCAAATTCTGTTTTTATAGCCTTTTGTAAGTCACTTTTTGTAAGCATAGAAAACATATCAAAATAAGTATACATTTCTTCTGATAAATTGATACTTATTGGAGTTTTTTGACTGTAAGTTTCTTGAATTACTTGTTCAATTGCTTCACCAATTCTATCATAAAATTTAATACCAAATGCATCTACTTTTATTCTGTCATGGTCCTTAGAAACTTTTGCATATTTAATTAAATGCTCTTCAATATATAGCCCTAAGCAGGTTGAATTCGCCATGGTTCTCTCCTTTTTCTTTTAATTGATATATTTTTATTTTTTACAAATTCTTAAAAACAATACTTGAATAATTTACACATTTTTTCAAATATATTTATATTTTATAATTATTTGTCAAAAAGTCAATATTTTTAACATACTTGTAATGTAAATGTAATATAATTGTAATACTGACCTTTTTTTAATTTTTTTGCAATTTACAAATAAAAAATCCATCTGTTTTTTCATTTTGATATAGCTGTATGAAATCCCTTTTTTCGACAAATTTTTTTAAAAAACTATCTTCTATTATATTATTAATTTCTTTATCAATTTTTTTTATTGAAAAATTCTTATGTTTTTGCAAAAAATCTTGTATAACATCTTCATTTTCTTCTTTTAAAATACTACAAGTAGAATAAACCAAATTGCCACCTTTTTTTAAATATTTTGAGCAATTATCCAAAATTTGCTTTTGTAATTTTGTGATATTTTTTATATCCTCTGGTTTTCTCTGCCATTTTATATCTGGTTTTCTCTTTAAAACTCCTATACCTAAGCAAGGTACATCAAGTAAAATTTTATCAAAATACTCTTCATATTCTTTTTTATATTGAGTAGCATCTTGTATTTTTGTTCGAATAATAGAAATTCCTAGTCTATTAGCTGTTTGTTCTACTAGTTTTACTCTATGCTTGTGTAAATCCCAAGCCTCAATCTCCCCTTTATTTTCCATAAGTTCTGCTATATATGTAGTCTTTCCACCTGGACTACTACAAGCATCTAAAACTTTATCATTTGGTTTTGGATTCAAAATATTAGGAATTAACCCAGCTGCTTCATCTTGTACAGTAAACAATCCATCTTGAAACAATTTTAATTTTTCAATATTTTTTACTCCATCTACTATTAAAAAATTATTAATAATACCATTTTTAAATTTTATTTTAGTTCCTGTTTCGACTACATCGTTTGATAAATTCTGTAATTGGTTTTTAAAATCATCTACATCTGTTTTCAAACAATTCACACGAATAGACAAGTTTGGTTTTAAATTTGACGCCTTACAGATTTGCTCTACTTTTTTATAATTATAGTTCGTTTGTCTCAATAGCATCTCAACAAGCCACAAAGGCATAGAAGTAGTCTTAGAAATTCTTTCAACATCATCTTTAATATCAAAAAAAGCCTCATAATCTTTTATATCAACATTTCTTAAAACAGCATTAACAAAATTACTGCTAGCTTTATGACCATATCTTTTAGCTAAATTAACGCCCTCATTAACAGCCGCAGACTTTGGCACTTTATCCAAAAATAAAATTTGAAAAATACTCATTCTTAAAATATTTAAAATCCAAGGCGAAATTTTTTTAAGTTTCAGACTAGAATATTTCTTAATAATCGCATCAATAGTCAACCTCCATGAAACAGTACCATAAACAATTTCTGACACAAAGCCAAAATCTCTAGCTTCAAAATTTTCTTGTGTATTTTCATTTTTTCTAACCAATGAAAAAGCCTTATCCAAAGCAATATTAGAATAAGCACCATTTATATCAATATCATAAAGCACTTTCAAAGCCAATTCTCTAACTTTATCAATCATATCATACCTCCGTGTGTACCGTTTTGGAAAGGCACTTGTTTACACTTTTCAAATGAATTATATAATTTATTGATAAAAATTTCTACTTATTTTGTATATTTTTCTAATTTTAGGAAAAGATATTTGTAAAAGATTTTTGGAGGTTGATTATGGATATAAAAAAGCATTTAATTATTACTGGCAATTCAAATATTTCATGGAAAGATGCTATCGTGAAAGCTGTTGCCGAAGCTTCTAAAAGTATTGATTATCTTTCAGAAGTGAAAATTTTAGAACAAAGAGCGAGTATTGATGGAGATAAAATTATAGAATATTTTGTCGATTTAGATATTAGCTTTATACTTGATTTAGAACGTAATAAAAATAATTAGGAGGTTTTATATGGATCCTTTAGAAACTAAACAAACTTATCAAGAATATGTAAATAAAAAGTCTCCAAATTCTCCCATTTGGAAAAACTGCTTGAATGCTTTTTGGGTGGGTGGATTAATTTGCACTATTGGACAGATTATTCTTAATATATGTAAAGAAAGAGGTTTTGATACACAAACTTCTAATACAATTGTTTCCATTTTGCTAATTGGTTTTTCTGCATTTTTAACTGGGCTTAATTTATTTAATAAAATAGGGAAATTTGCAGGTGCAGGTTCTTTAATTCCTATTACTGGATTTGCAAATTCTATTGTATCACCAGCTATGGAGTATAAATCTGAAGGATATGTTATGGGTGTTGGAAGCAAAATGTTTACTGTTGCCGGTCCTGTTTTGGTTTTTGGTATTTCTGCTTCTATTTTAGTAGGAATAGTCTATTTAATTTTTAACACGCAAAATGTAACTTTGGTTTAAATAGGAGATGATGTTTTGGAAAAGTTAGGAAAGCAAACTATTAAATTTAATACTCCGCCTACTATACTAGACTGTGCATCTATTGTTGGTCCAAAAGAAGCCCAGGGTCCTTTAGCAAAATATTTTGACCAAACTTTAGATGATGAATTTTGGGGCGAAAAGACTTGGGAAAAAGCTGAAAGTAAAATTATAAAAGAAACTGTAAATACTGTTATTTCAAAATCTGGAGTACCAGCTAATGAAATTGATTGCATTTTTGCTGGTGATTTGTTAAATCAGTGTATTTCTTCTAGTTTTGGTTTAAGAGAACTAAGTATTCCATTTTTTGGTGTATTTGGTGCATGTTCTACTTTTGTGGAATCTATGAGTTTAGGTGCTATTGCAGTAGAAAGCTTTGCTAATAATGTATTATGTGCTACTTCTAGCCATTTTTGTAGTGCTGAAAAGCAATTTAGATTTCCTTTAGAACTTGGAAACCAAAGACCACCAACTAGTCAATGGACAGTTACAGGCGCTGGTGCTACAATTTTAACTAAAAGTGGACAAGGTCCCTATATTACACACATTACTCCTGGTAAAATTGTTGATATGGGAATAAAAGATGCTAATAATATGGGAGCAGCTATGGCTCCAGCTTTTGGAGATACATTAATTACACACTTTTTAGATACAGGCAGAAACCCTAGCTATTACGATGCTATTATTAGTGGAGATTTAGGTCATATTGGAAAAGAAATTGCAATTGATATTACCAAAAATAAAGGTTACAATATCAAGTCAAATTATAATGACTGCGGTGTTTTGATTTTTGATAAAAATGCTCAAGATACTCACTCTGGTGGTAGTGGTTGTGCTTGTTGTGGTACAGTTTTTTCTGGTTATTTCTTTAAACAATTAAAAGAAAAGAAAATGAAAAAAATTTTACTGATTGCTACCGGTGCTTTAATGAATTCTACTAGTTCTCAACAAGGAGAATCTATTCCCGGAATTGCACATGCAATTAGTATAGAAATGTAAAATTATAAGGTTTATAGGTAAATCCAGTTTAAAAACCTAAATATATTATATAAGGAACATATTATGAATATTAATTGGGCAAATGTTTTCGATTGGACAATGTTATTAAAATGTTTTGTTACTGGTGGAATTATTTGTATTATTGGACAAATTTTAATTGATAAAACTAAGTTGACACCAGCTAGAATATTAGTTATTTTTGTTACTACTGGTGCGATACTTGGTGGTTTAGGAATTTATCAATACTTAGTTGATTTTGCGGGTGCTGGTGCTACTGTTCCTCTTACTGGTTTTGGCTACAATTTAGCTAAAGGTGCTATTGAAGCTGTGCAACAGTCAGGGTTAGTTGGTGCTTTTACTGGCGGTGTTAAAGCTGCTGCTGGCGGTATTTCTGCTGCTGTGTTCTTTGGCTATTTGGCTTCTTTAATTTCCAAACCTAAAATGAAAAAGCAATAAACAATCATTAATTTATAAACTTAAAGTTTTAAATAATTATGAAATATTTAAAAATATTTAAAAAAAGTTTAATATATTTTTATTTGTTATGAATAAAAAATATATTAAACTTTTATAATAATATTTTGACAATTAAAATTTGTGAACTGTGAATTGTAACAATATTTTATAAATTATTAAGCTTTTTTTGCTACTTCTGCTATTTCAGTAAATGCTTTTGGATCAGTTACAGCAATTTCTGCTAGCATTTTTCTGTTAATAGTAACATTTGCTTTTTTTAAGCCTGCTATCATTTTGCTATAAGTTGTTCCATTCATTCTTGCTGCTGCATTAATTCTTGCTATCCATAATTTTCTAAAATTACTTTTTTTATCTTTTCTTCCTACATAACTATATGCTAAAGATTTCATAACTGCTTGATTAGCATTTCTAAATCTATAACTTTTTGCTCCATAATAACCTTTTGCTTGTTTCAAAACTTTTTTATGTCTTGCTCTTGTTGTTCTAGCTGTTTTTACTCTTGCCATTTATATCACCTTCCTTTTAATTTTCCATTCATTTTAGTTACCATATGGTAATAATTTTTTAATTGTATTTTCACAAGTTTTATCAGCATAAGCGTTTTGAACTTTTCCTGATTTTTTTTGTCTGCTTGTTTTATTAGCAAGTAAGTGTCTTCTGTTTGATTTTGTTCTTTTTACTTTTCCTGTTGCTGTTAAAGAATATCTTTTCTTAGCAGCTTTATTTGTTTTTAATTTTGGCATAATGATAACTCCTTTCGTTAATTACTTATATATGCAGATACTTATTTATCTGCTTTTTTAGCTAAGATGGTAAACATATTTCTACCTTCTAATTTTGGTGCTTTTTCAACAGTTGCAATATCTTCTAATTCTTCTATAAATTTATTTAGTACCACTTCGCCAGCTTTTGAATTATTAACTTCTCTTCCTCTAAATCTAACAGTTATTTTAACTTTGTTTCCATCAGTTAAAAATTTTCTTGCATTTTTACTTTTAAATCCAAAGTCATGTTCTTCGATATTAGGGGTTAATCTCAATTCTTTTATTTCAAGAGTTTTTTGCTTTTTCTTAGCTTCTTTCTCTCTTTTGGCTTGCTCAAATTTGTATTTTCCATAATTCATAATTTTGCAAACTGGTGGATTACTATTTGGTGCTACTAACACTAAGTCTAAATTTTTGCTTTCCGCTCTTTCTAAAGCATCTTCTAGCGAGATAACTCCTACTTTTTCTCCATTATCTTCTATAAGTTGTACTTCTTTTGCTTTAATTTGTCTGTTGATTGGTAATTCTTGTTTAATATAAAACACCTCCAATAATAAAAAAATTTGACTTTGTTACAAGCCAAATCAAAATAAAGCATGAGTATAAAACTCTAAACTTATTTAATTTCTAACCTTTTTCGTTATTTCGATAAGGTGAGAAGTTTGACTTCTTCTTGTAACATGAAATATTATATACTATTTTTATATGTTTTGTCAAGTATTTCTTGATAATTATCAGGGGAATGTTATTGGTAATATTACATTTTATAATATTTTATGAAATTACTATGGATAATTATAAGAAAATATAGTATAATCACGTTACTAGTCATCCTTAAATTGTATAGTAAAAAATGGAAGTGACTAGCAACGTAATTATTGCATATGGAGGTAAATATGATTGATATTAAATTTTTAAGAGAAAATCCTGATAAGGTTAAGGAGAATATAAAGAAGAAGTTCCAAAATTATAAACTTGTTTTGGTTGATGAAATTCTTTATTTTGATATTAAATCTAGAGAGGCTAAGTTAAATGGAGATAATTTGAGGGCTCAAAGGAAGGCTTTGAGTAATCAAATTGGTGGTCTTATGAAGGCTGGTAAAAAGGAAGAGGCTGATAAGATAAAGGCTCAAGTTAATGAAATTAATTTAAAATTAGAAGATAATGAAAAGTTAGAAAATGAGTATGCTGAGGAAATTAAGGCTAGGATGATGAAAATTCCTAATATGATGCATGAGTCTGTTCCTATTGGTGAAGATGATAGTCAAAATGTGGAAATTGAAAAGTTTGGCGAACCTGTTGTTCCAAATTATGAAATTCCTTATCATGGCGAAATTTTAGAAAGTCTTGGTGGGCTTGATTTAGATAGTGCTAGACGTGTTGCTGGTAATGGTTTTTATTATTTGATTGGCGATATTGCTAGGCTTCATTCTGCTGTTTTGACTTATGCCAGAGATTTTATGATTAATAAAGGTTTTACTTATTGTATTCCACCTTATATGATTCGCTCTGATGTTGTTACTGGTGTTATGAGTTTTGAAGAAATGGATGCTATGATGTATAAAATTGAAGGCGAAGATTTATATTTAATTGGTACTAGTGAGCACTCTATGATAGGTAAATTCAAAGAGCAAATTTTACCAAAAGAAAACTTGCCATATACTATGACATCTTATTCTCCATGTTTTAGAAAAGAAAAAGGTGCACATGGTATTGAAGAACGTGGTGTTTATAGAATACATCAATTTGAAAAGCAAGAGATGATAGTTGTTTGCGAACCAGAAGATAGTTGGAAATGGTATGATAAAATGTGGTCTTATACTGTAGAATTCTTTAGAAGTATGAATATTCCAGTTAGAACTCTAGAATGTTGCAGTGGTGATTTGGCTGATTTGAAAGCTAAATCTTGCGATGTTGAAGCTTGGAGTCCTAGACAACAAAAATATTTTGAAGTTGGTAGTTGTTCTAATTTAACTGATGCTCAAGCTAGAAGATTAGGTATTAGAATTAAAGGAGAAAATGGCAATTATTTTGCTCATACCTTGAATAATACTGTAGTTGCCCCACCTCGTATGTTGATTTCTATTGTAGAAAATAATTATCAACCAGATGGAAGTGTTATTATTCCAGAAGTTTTAAGACCTTATATGGGTGGATTAGAAAAAATTGAAGTGAATAAAAAATAAATTTAAAAAGAAAAAAGTCAAAGAAAAAGCAAAGATAATGGACACTCTAATAGTTCCATTGATTCTAAAAAAGATAATGATATGGATTTATCTCTTTAACAATTTTATGATTTTTAGAATTATTATTTATAATTTTGTGAAAGGTGGATTTTAGAAAATGCTAATTAAAAATCCTAAATTTGAAATTTCAGCAGTAAACCCTAAACAATATCCTAAGAATTCTATTCCAGAAATTGTTTTAGTTGGAAAATCTAATGTTGGAAAATCAAGTTTTATAAATACAATGATTAATAGAAAAAAATTAGCAAGAACTAGTAGTGAGCCTGGTAAAACTCGCCAAATAAATTTTTATAATATGGATGACCTATTCTATTTTGTAGATTTACCTGGCTATGGTTATAGTAAAATGTCTAAAAAAGAACAAGATCAAGTAGGAAAATTTATTGAAGAATATTTGTTTAATCGAAAAGAAATTTCTTTGATTGTTTTCTTGGTAGATATTAGACATAGCCCTACTGAAAATGACAGAATAATGTATAACTATATTATTTCTTCTAAAACTCCTTGCATAATTATTGCTAATAAGGCAGACAAGATTGCTAAAACTAAGGTTGATGATGCTACCAAACTCTTGCAAAAGCAATTGAATCCACTTGGAGATATTACAACCTTGCCTTTTTCTTCTGAAAGAAAAATTTATCAAGATGATGTTTGGAAAGTTATAGAAAATTTTATTTAATTACTAATGAAGATTGCCAAAAAGGGGCGTCCCCTCGATGGCAATCTTTCTTGATTTAGCAACAACATTTATTTTTCTTTTCTTTTTTTCTAGCATTACAGCATATTAAAATTATTGTTAATATTAATAGTAATCCTAATATTACTGCTAAAACTATAATAGCTGCTAAGTTTGCTAAAATTACAGCAGATATTGCTGCTCCTATAAGCAATCCGATTACTACAGCAAATG
>CAZASP010000039.1:0-10519 GCA_964487865.1 uncultured Clostridium sp.
TTAATCTAAACAATAACTATACTTTATAATTGCATTTTATATTAACTCTCGTTTTTTTTCAACATTTTTATTGCTTTTTTTACTAATTATCTATATAATTCTATCAAATAGAAAAAAGGTGATTTAAATGAATAAAGCATTATTTAGCTTAACATATCCTCAAAAGGCCATTCTTAATATGGAACAATTTTACCCAGATACTAGCGTTAACACAATAACCGGTAAAATATCTATTCATGAAAAAGTTGACTTTACTTTATTAAAAAAAGCAATACGTTTATTTGTAAAAAACACTAATAATATTCGTTATCAGTTACACAAAAACGATGATGAGACAGTACAGCAATATGAAAAAGAATATGAGCCTTTTTCTATAAGTCACTTTAAGCTAAATGAACAAAATGAGAAAGAAATTTGTAATGATATATCTCACAAAACATTTTCTTTATATGATAATCCACTTTATTATTTTGCTACATTTGAAAATGAAGATTTAACAGGAGGTTTTTTTGTTTGTGTCCATCATATTATTTCAGATGCTTGGGCTATGAGCATGTTAATTAGTACCATTATTTCTTTTTATTCAAAACTTGTAAAAAAAGAAAAAATACAATTTGAACAACCTTCTTTTTCTTATACAAATTTTATAGAACAAGAAAATGAATATAAACAAAATCCTAGATTTGAACAAGATAAAATCTTTTGGAATGAAATATTTAAAGATGATATTTTTAAAAATTCATCTATTCAAAATATTGCTCCTGCTTCTTCTTGGGAAGCAAGTAGAGCAGAATTTATATTATCTAAAAAAACCACCGCTGAAATCGTAGAATTTTGTCGAAGCATAAAAATATCTCCTTTTACTTTTATGTTACTAGTAATGGGAATTTATGAAAGTAAGATAAAACAAACCAATTCTGTTATTATATCAACTCCTATTTTAAATAGGAGTACGAAAAAAGATAAAGATACATTTGGTCTTTTTATTAATAATATTTTATATAAATTAGATATAGATGAATCCGCTTCTTTTTTAGATGTTGTAAGCAATTTAAACAAATTACAATTTTCTTATTTAAGACATCAAAAGTACCCTATGCAAAAATTAACAACTGAAATTAGAAATAAATTTAATAGTAAAGACTCTATTTTTGACACAGCTGTTTCATATCAAAATGCTAGAACTAACCATTGTGAAGATAATGTAAATTATGATTCTAAATGGCTTTTTAGTGGTTTTTCTTCTATTCCTTTACTATTTCATATTTACGATATGGATGATACTAAAAAATTATCATTTATTTATGATTACCAAAATGACATTTATGAATATAACCAAATTAAAGATAGGCATAATCGAATTTTATATATTTGCCAACAAATTATTAATAATCCAAATATATTGATGAAGGATATCGAATTTGTAACACAAGAAGAAAAAGATGTTTTATTAAAAGATTTTAATAAAACTTCATTACGTTATAATACTAAAGAAACAATTATAGATTTATGGGATAAGCAAGTTCGCCTGCACCCTAACAAAACCGCTATTATTTGCGGTGGTGAAGAAATTTCTTATGAAAAATTAGATGAACAATCTACTCTATTTGCTTATCATTTGCAAAGCAAATATAAAATTACTAAATCTCATAATATTTCTATTATTTTAAACCGTTCAATTGATTTAGTAATAGCTACTTTGGCTGTTTTAAAATGTGGTTGTTCTTATGTATTAATTGACCCATCTTATCCAATGAGTCGAAAAAAATATATGCTAGAAAATTCTGACTCTTTGTACGTAATATCAAACTTATCTTTACCTTTTGAAAACATTATCCCTTTTAATTACAATGAAACTACTAATATAATAAAAAAATATATAAAACCTGATATTTCTTCAGAAGATTTCATGTATCTTTTGTACACTTCTGGTTCTACTGGAAAACCAAAAGCTGTTACAATTACCCATAGAAATTTTCATAATTATTTACTTGGTATTTCGCAAGTTATTGATTATTCTAAAGATAAAAAAGTTCTTTCCATGGCGTCTATTTCGTTTGATGTATTTGGATATGAACTTTGGGTTACCATTTTAAATGGTTTAACTTTAGTTTTATCCACTGATAAAGAACAAAAAGATTTTATAAAATTAAATGATTTAATTTGTAAAAATAATATTAATATTTTATACGGCACGCCAAGTAAAATCCAATCATTAATGTCTACTACTTCCAATAAAAATTGCTTTGCATCTCTTACTGATATTGGAATTGGTGGAGAGTCATTTTCTATTTCTTTTATACAAGATTTGCATCGCATAAGTTCAGCGCAACTATATAATATGTACGGTCCTACAGAAGCAACTATTGGTTGTTGTTGTAAAAAAATAGAAAATAGTAGAAAACAAATTACTATTGGTAAGCCTTTAGCAAATACTAGATTTTATGTATTAGATAAAAATTTAAAACTTTGTCCACCTGGTATAAAAGGAGAACTTTATATTTCTGGTGATGGAGTAGCAAAAGGATATTATAAAAATCCAGAATTAACTCAAAAAAGCTTTATTACAGATATTTTTTATCCAAAAAATATAATGTATAAAACTGGTGATATGGTTAGTTGGACTAATCAAGGAGAATTACTTTTCTATGGTAGATTAGATTCTCAAATAAAATTAAGAGGATATCGTATAGAATTGAGTGAAATTGAACGTATATTAGCAAGTCACCCTTTTGTAAAAAGTTGTTGTGTTACAATAACTAATACAAATGAAAGAGAATTTTTATGTGCTTATTATACTTCTGATTTTACTATGCAAAACTACGAGTTAAAATTATTTTTAGCAAATAAATTACCTAACTATATGATTCCTTCATATTTTATACATTTACCTAATTTACCACTTACTATTAATGGTAAAATAGATAAATCAAAACTACCGTCTCCTTTTGATTCTTATAAAAAAGAAGTATATAGAAGACCAGAAAATGAATTGCAAAAAAATATTTGTCATGCATTAGAAGATTGTTTATCTATAAAAAATCTTAGTATAGATGAGGATTTTGATAATTTAGGAATGGATTCTTTAAGTATCATTAAAATCCAGTCAAAACTATCTACTTTAAATATAAAAGTGCCAACACAATATTTTTACGATTATTCTAATGTAAAAGATTTATGCCTTGCCTTAGAACATATTTATACGCAAGAAAATGATTCTATTGTTTTAGAAAATTATCCTTTTTTAAAACAAGATATGAATAAAGTAAAGACGAAAAATGTGAAGTTTAAAAATGTTTTATTAACAGGTGCTACTGGATTTTTAGGAATTCATATTTTAGAAAGTTTGCTTAATAATAGTAACAAAATATTTTGTTTAATAAGAAGTGCTAATATAGAAAGTGCTAAAAAAAGAATTTTTAGTATGTTTGAATTTTATTTTAAAGATCGCTATACTCAAGACTTTTTACTTAGTAAAATAGAAGTTGTTGTTGGTGATATAAAATATAGAAATTTAGGACTATCAGAAGAACTTTTAGAAAAATTGGGGAACAAAATTAATACAGTAATACATTGTGCTGCACTTGTAAAGCATCTTGGAAAATATGATGAATTTAAAAAAATGAATTTAGATGGTACTAAACATGTAGCAGAATTTTGTATGAAGTATAATATTCCGTTAAATCACATATCTACTACAAGTGTTTCTGGGGATTTTATGCCTTTAAACCATACTTCAGATATTGTGAATTTTACTGAAGAAGATTTCTTTATTGGGCAAAATTATAGCCAAAATTATTATATAAAAAGTAAATTACTTACAGAAGAATATCTTTTACAACAAATTAAACAAGGAAATCTAAAGGCTAATATTTTCCGTGTAGGAAATCTTACTGGAAGATATAGTGATGGTGTATTTCAGTATAATATTGATAGTAATTCTTTTTATAATAAGTTGCAGTTTATTTTAAAAAATCAATTCTTTTATGAAAGTGGAACTTTGCAAGAATTTGACTTATCGCCAGTAGACGAAGTAGCAAATGCTATTGTTTCTATTATTTATAATTACGGAAATCAAAATAAAATTTTTCATATGATGAACCCTAAAAAATTTAATATGAATACTCTAATTGAAAAGTTGAATTTTTTAGGATATTCAATTAAAATAATAAAAGACAAAGATTTCTATAAAAAAATAATTAAAATGGATGCAAATGAAAATTCTTTTATGATAAATGATTACAACTTACATATAAATATTTCTAATTTAAACATAAAAACTACATGTGATATTACATTGCAATATTTAGATAAGATTCCTTTTTCTTATCATAAAATAAATTTAAATTACTTAGCTAAAATTATTCAATACATGAAAGATGTAAGATTTATATAAGGAGGCTTTTATATGCAAAAGAAAAATGAAAAGAAATTACATTTTTATACTTATCAAAAAGTTATTTTGACTCACTTTATTACTTTTTCAGCTTGCGTGTGGATACTATACCCTATTATGTATAAGATATTGAATTATCCACCTGGCACAGTTGATACACAATTTCAAATTGATTATGGAGGTCTTACTTATACTGCCCAATTTTTAATATTGTATATTTTTGTTACTCTTTTGCTTCTTCTTTTTCAACGCTTTTTCCTATTTAAGAAAATTGCAAATTGGGAAAAATGCAATGGTGTAAATTCAAAATATACTGTAGAAGAAGTTAGGAATACCTTATTAACTGCACCTACAAAATTTTATTTATTACAAATAATTATTCCATTTATTGCTATAACTATTGGACTTGGAATGCCTATTGTAAAACACGAAGTTGAATCTTCTGGTATTACTGTTGCTATTTTATGGGTCTCTATTTTTACCTTTAATGCAACTATCTCTTATGTGTTTTCTAAAAACCTATTCAAATCTATCTTAATAAAGACTTTTAAAGCGAACCAATTGCCTAAAAAACACACTAAATTGTCTAATGATATGATGTTATTGTTACTACCTCTATTAATAGCTGGATTGTTTTTTACTACAATTGTATCTTATTCTCGCTTAATGAAAGTCAGAGGAGACGATATTTATCATTACTATAAAAATGAATTAAATTATGTTTTTGATGAAGATGTTTCTTATAGTGAAGATGAAGTTATTTCTAAATTAGATAATTTGAATATTTTAGATGATACTGATACTTATTTTATTATTGATGACCAAAAAAATATAACTACATCAGATGGAGTTGCT
The DNA here is from genome assembly GCA_964487865.1 of uncultured Clostridium sp. Taxonomy (GTDB): domain Bacteria; phylum Bacillota; class Clostridia; order TANB77; family CAG-508; genus CAG-269. Next base: position 5,252 of record CAZASP010000039.1, read on the forward strand.
TTAACTGACTTTTTCAAAAAATATATTTTTGAATTGTCAGATCAATATGATGGACGAGTTTATGAGCATTATGCAGTTAATACACAAGGATATATTAAACATATTACTGTTGAAGGAAAAAATTATATAATTGGAATTCATTATCCTATACATGGTGGAGATGCTTTAGTTTATATGATTACTACCTTCATAGTTTTATTTGGTATTATTTCGTTTTTATTGTGGTATTACTCTTCTTCACTTTCAAATCAAATTAAGATTATTGTAAATGGTTTAAATGATATTAATACAAAAAATAACGAGAAATTTGAAAAAATACCAGTTGTTTCTAACGATGAATTAGGTGAACTTACAGTTGCTTTTAATAAAATTCAAGATTTAACTAAGCGTAATATTGAACAAATACATAACAGTCAAGAATCTTTGATGGAAAGAGAACGTTTAGCTTCTTTAGGACAATTAATTGGAGGAATTGCACATAACTTAAAAACTCCTATTATGTCTATATCTGGGGCTGCCGAAGGGTTATCTGATTTAGTTAAAGAATATGATAGTTCAATTGATGACCCTGAAGTAAATAATCAAGATCATCATGAAATTGCTAAAGATATGTCTACTTGGATTGCTAAGATAAAAACTCATACTGAATATATGTCTGATGTAATTACAGCTGTAAAAGGTCAAGCTGTTACTCTTACTAATGAAGAAGAAATTACTTTTACTGTTGGTGAATTGTTAAAAAGAGTTGATATTTTAATGAAACATGAATTAAAAAATGCTATTGTTTACTTGAATATTGCTATGAAAACAGATGAAAATACAATAATAAGTGGAGATGTTAATAGCTTAGTTCAAGTTATTAATAATATGATTTCTAATTCAATTCAAGCTTATAAGGGAAAGACTGAACAGAATATTGATTTAATTGTTGAAAAAGAAGATAATAATTTGGTTATTTCTATAAAGGATTCTGCTGGTGGTATACCAAAAAACGTTAGAGATAAGTTATTTAAGGAAATGATTACTACTAAAGGTAAAAATGGTACTGGTCTTGGACTTTATATGTCTTATTCTACTATTAGAGCTCATTTTAATGGTAATATAACTGTAGATTCTGAGGAAGGCAAAGGAACAACATTTAAAATTATTTTACCGTTGTAGTATGATATTTTTCTTAAAAAAGCTTGCGTTTTCCACATTTTATTAATATAATGTGGAAAATGGGAATTATATAAAATAAAAAAGAGGTTGTTTAAATGAGAAAAGGATTACAAAATCTAGAAAATAATGAAAATAGAAATTACAAAATAATCGCAGTTGATGACGAACAAGGAATTATTGATTCATTATCTATATTTTTAAAAAGATCTGGATATGAATTTACTGGTATAACAGACCCAATAGAAGCTGTTGAAAAAGTAAGAAATGAACACTTCGATTTAATGATTTTAGACTTTATTATGACTCCTATTCATGGTGATAAAGTTGTGGAAGAAATCCGCAGTTTCAATAAAGAATTGTATATTTTACTTTTAACAGGTCATAAGGATTTAGCCCCACCACTAGAAACTATTAAAAGGCTTGATATTCAAGGATATTGCGAAAAAAGTGATAAATTCGATCAATTATTATTATTAATTGAATCTGGTATAAAATCTCTTGTTCAAATGAACGAAATTAAGAGAATTAATGCAGAGTTGCAAAATACAAATGATATGCTGGAAAAATCATATTTAGAAAGTATTGAAACTTTAAGATATACTGTAGAAGCAAAAGATACTTATAGTAGAGGTCATTCTGATAGAGTTTCTGCTTATTCAGTATTAATTGGAAAACATCTTGGTTTGTCAGATAAAGATTTAAAAACTCTTGAAATTGGTGGTTTATTCCATGATATTGGTAAAATAGGAGTTCCAGATAATATTTTATTAAAAAATACTAAACTTACAAATGATGAATATTCTGAAATTAAAAATCACCCATCTATTGGTGTTCATATTTTATCAACTGCAACTATTTTTAAAGATATTATTCCAATTGTAAAACATCATCATGAAAGATATGATGGACATGGATATCCTTCTCAATTAAAAGGTGATGAAATTCCTTATTTAGCTAGAATTACTGCTATTAGCGATAGCTTCGATGCTATGACATCTAGAAGAACTTACCGTGATTCATTGCCTATGGATAGAGTTATTGAAGAGTTTGAGGACGGTAGAGGTACTCAGTTTGATCCAGAATTAACTGATGTGTTTTTAGATATTTTACAAAATCATCCTGATGAAATTAAAGCAATTAGAGAAAAGTTTAAATAAATTATTGATTATATATAATTTTGTTTATAAAGGTAAACCCCAATAATAAATATTGGGGTTGGTTTTTGTTTTGATTTTAGTCTTACTAAATCATATGTGTACTCATTGTTGCATTTAACATTGCTACTACCTTTGTTCTTCGTCACTTGCTTTTTACTTTTTTAATAACCAATCAATTATATTTTTATGAATTATTCCATCTCTGCTATAATTTAACTTATCCATTGTAAGTACATATTTGGGGAAATTATCAGCTATATTTTTATATGCACCAAATTCTCTTTCTACAACTTCATCACTTGATAGATAATCTGCCACTTGAATATAAAATCTATCACCAAAATTATCTACAACAAAGTCAATTTCTCCATTATCAGTTTTTCCTATATATACATCATATCCTCTAGCTATCAACTCATTGTATACAATATTTTCTAATCTTCCTCCTATTTTCTTTTCAATTGGAGAATTTTTTAATTGTAACAAACCTAAATCTACTAAGTAATATTTTTCAAGTAAGGACATTACTGATTTTCCTCTTATATTATATCTACTTACTTTGTTTGCTATCATTGAATTATTTATATATTCAATGTAATTTAAAATTGTGTCTACACTCGTCTTAATATTATCGCTTTTTAGGAATTTAGTAATTGAATTAGCAGATATTACTCCACCAATATTTTCCATCATAAATTGAATTACTCTATTTAAAAGATTAACATCTTTGATTTTGTTGCGTTCAACAATATCTTTCAATATAACTGTGTTATATAAATCTCTAAGATACATTTTTCTTTCTTGTAGTCCTGTAGAATTATATATTTGAGGCATACCTCCCCATTCTATATATTCTAAAAATGCTTCTTCTTTTTCTTTTTTTATTCCTTTTTCTTCTTGAATTTCAAGATATTCTGAAAATGTGAATGGCATCATTTTTAATTTTATATATCTACCTGCTAAATGAGTTGATAAATCACCTGAAAGAACTTTGCTGTTTGATCCCGTTATAAATATGCTAACATTCATTGTTGCTCTAAATGAATTTATTACTTTTTCAAATTCTTGCACATTTTGAATTTCATCAAAAAATAAATAATATTTTTCTTTATCTTTAATTTTATTTTTTATATATTTATTAAATTCTTTTGGTTTAGTATATTCAGTGTAATCATAGTCTTCAAAATTTATATATATTATGTGATTTTCCTTAATTCCTCTTTCTTTTAATTCTTCCATTATTTGAGCCATTAATACAGATTTTCCTGAACGTCTGACACCAACTATTATTTTTATAAGTTCACTGTCATAGGAATCTCTAATTTTTTCTAAATACATTTCACGCTTTATCATAATTAAAATCATCCCTTCCACTATACTTATGTTATCACTTTATTTTAGTTTTGTCAAATGTTTCTAATATACTCTAATCTTTTTTGTTTTTTTGTAAAGTTTAGAGTGTATCTGTATTATTTTGTCTTTTTATCTGATTATGGCTAAAGATAAAGTATACTCGAAAGCTATAATAAGTACAATTAGAGTCTGTCACAGAACAGAACAAAAGTGTACACTCATGCCTGTCTCAGAATAGGACAAAAAGAAACGTCCTTAATTGCATATTTTGTAAAAATAGTATATAATGCATTAAAATATATGCATTATAGGAAAGAAGGTTTTTTAACATGCTTAGTGCAAACGGTGTTACTGTTAGATTTGGAAAGAGAGTTTTATTTGAGGATGTTAATATTAAGTTTGGAAAGGGAAATTGTTATGGTATTATTGGTGCTAATGGCGCTGGTAAGTCTACTTTCCTTAAAGTTTTGTCTGGTGAGATAGAGCCTAGTAAGGGTGATGTTAGTATTGAGAAGGGTGAGAGAATTTCAGTTTTGAAGCAAGACCACTTCGCTTTTGAAGATTGCCGTGTTATTGATACTGTTATGATGGGTAATAAGGAACTTTACGATATTATGAAGGAAAAAGAAGAAATTTATGCTAAGCCAGATTTTTCTGAAGAAGATGGTATGAAGGCTGCTAAACTTGAAGAGAGGTTTGCAGAATTGGATGGTTGGAATGCAGAGTCTGATAGTGCAATACTTTTAAATGATTTAGGTATTATTCCTGATAATCATTATAAGTTGATGAAAGAAATTGAGGCTAAAGATAAGGTAAAAGTTTTATTAGCTCAAAGTTTGTTTGGTAATCCAGATGTGTTGTTATTAGACGAGCCTACTAATGACTTAGATTTAAAAAGTATTAATTGGTTACAAGATTTCCTAATGGATTTTGAAAATACAGTTATTGTTGTTTCTCATGATAGATATTTTTTAAACAAAGTATGTACTCACATAGCTGATGTGGATTTTGGAAAAATAAAAGTTTATCCTGGAAACTATGATTTCTGGTATGAGTCTAGTCAGCTTGCTTTAAAGCAAGCTAGAGAACAAAACAAGAAAAAAGAAGAAAAAATTAAAGAATTACAAGACTTTATTGCAAGATTTAGTGCAAATGCTTCTAAGTCAAAACAAGCAACATCTAGAAAGAAAACTTTGGAAAAAATTGAGTTAGATGAAATTAAACCATCAAATAGAAAATATCCTTATGTGGACTTTAAACCAGATAGAGAGCCTGGAAAGGAAATTTTACAAGTTAAAAATATTTCAAAAACTGTTGAAGGTGTAAAAGTTTTAGATAAAGTATCTTTTACAGTAAAACAAGGAGATAAAATTGCATTTTTAGCAGATAATGAAATAGCTAAAACTATATTGTTCCAGATTATCGCAGGAGAAATGGAACCAGACGAAGGTGAATTAATTTGGGGTACAACAATAACCAAAAATTATTTTCCAAAAGATAATAATTATTTATTTGATACAGATGAAAATTTAACTGAATGGCTTAGAAAATATTCAAAAGATCCTGATGAAACTTATGTTAGAAGCTTTTTAGGTAG
>CAZASP010000040.1:0-10414 GCA_964487865.1 uncultured Clostridium sp.
GCTATTCAAAGTCCATTATTAGAAACATCAATTGAAGGAGCAAAAGGCGTTATTATAAATATAACTGGTGGAGAAAACCTAGGACTACATGAAGTAAACACAGCTGCTGAATTAGTACAAAGAAGTGTAGACCCAGAAGCAAACATTATCTTTGGTACAGTAACAGATAAAAGTATGGAAGATGAAATAAAAATAACAGTTATTGCAACTGGATTTGAAAAAAATGAACCAATTTCAAGTATTGGTGTAGATAATATTGTATCTAAAACATGGGAAAAGAAAATCAATTCTATACCAGCAAGTTCAGAAACCAATTCTTCACAAAATGATTTAGATATACCTTCTTTCCTAAGAAAAAATAAAAATAAGAATATGTAATTAATAAATTGAAACCAAAAAGAAATAATCGAAAAAAGTCGAATGGTTTCTATTAAAAAAATAAACATAAAGCAAATAGTAAAATCTTTAAAAACGTTGTATTAAAGAAAAGCAAGAGCTTATCACGTTAAAAGCTCTTGCTTAATTTGTTACTAATCTGTTACTAACAGGAAGCAATTAGTGGGAATTTACTATCTTTAAATAGGTGATTTTTTGTTCTTTTTTATCTCTATAATTTAACAATTCAATAGTAGATTTTAATTCTTCGATTGTTTTTTGTGTATAAACATCTTCTCCTATTTCTCCAGATTTATGACCAATAATTTTATTTACACATACTTTACTTGCTTTGTGTTCATCTATTAATCTATCAAATTCAGATCTAAATGTATATCTTGTTTCGTGAGTTGTATAATCTTCTTTTAAATTTAAGCTTTTCATAAAATCAATATACATTATTCTATATTTGTCATAATATAGTCTTTCTCCATTTTCCATTGTAAATAAATATTTGTTATTTTCATTATAGTATTTTTCTATAATAGGTTTTATTGCATGATGTATTGGAATTATCCTGTTTTTACCAGCATCTGTTTTTAAACCACCAACAAGGTAATCATCATCTAAATGGATGTTTTCAATTTCAAGTATTAATAACTCTTCAATTCTCATCCCTGTATATAATAAAATTAATTGAATATCAGCTATTAATTCATTTTTATGTTGCCATATTTGTTCAATAACATCATAAGTATAAGGTAATCTTTGTTTTTCTGATTCTTCATAATCTAATTCTAATAAAGTTCCATATCCTTTTGTTATTATATCTTCTCCCATAGCATAAGCATCTAATTTTATTATTAAATTACGCATATCAACAATTTTTGTTTTTTTCCCTGCAGTTGAAAAAATAAGCTGTTGAAACTCATTCTTTTTTATAGAAGAGTATTTTCTATTATATAAAGGTTCAAATTTTTTTGCTGCAGCTAATAATCCCATTGAATTTGAAAGACCAAGTTTCCCTTTTATTATTTCATGTGTTTTTCTCATCCTTTTTCTTTCTTCTTTAGTAGGAATAAATATACTTTCCCATTCGTCAAATAGTTGTTTGAAAGTATAGGATAATTTGCTTACATTAACATTTCCATGATTTTTATTCCACCAAATTAAAGTTTCTTCTACTTCTGGTCGAGTTGCAAAATATTTTTCGCCTACTTCATTGCAAATAATATTTTGGATAGGTAATCCTTTTTCATTGTATCCTATGGTTACTTTAGCTAACCAAGGTTTTCTACGATTACCTTTTAATTTTACAATTGTACCAGTTCCATTCGCTCTTTTCATAAAACTCTCCTTAAACAAATTTTTGGTACTTGTATAAGAAGGTTTAATATTGTATAATATAAATATAAACTGCTTATACAAGTAGATTAGATATAGGTAACATACAAGCTTTGGTAGGGGGAGTATGTTATCTATTTTTTTATTTAAAATAATTATTAAGAATTTTCAAAACTGTATCTTCATTAGCATGAGTATGTATAACTTTTATGATATGTATTTTATCACTTTTTACATAATAATAAATTTTGTGCATTTTATAGAACAATGTTTTTATTTCATAGTCATAAATTTTTATATATTGTTTTCCTAAATCAGGAAAAATTTTTAATGTATCAACATAATCAATTAAATTATAAATATACTTTTCAGGGTGTAAAGTTTGGGTGTTTTTGAAATAATTGTTTAAATCTACCCTAGCTGGTTTTTCCCATATAACTACCATCTGTCTATCTCCTTTTTAAATTCTTCGCTAGTAATACCTTCGTTTTCATCAATATTGTCAATCCTATCTTTTAAATCCAATACATTATAAAGTGTATCTAAAATTTCTTTCATAGGTATATTATCAGGCATTTCTTCTAAAACTTTAATTACTTTTTCTTTATCACTCATAATACACACCTCCTTATATTATATTTTTTATTAACAATTAACTTATATACAACATTTTATTATCTTTATAATAATTATAAGCAAATTCGACCATTTTAGGCTGTACTTGCAATTCTTCTGCTATATCCCATAAATTACATATTCCATTTTTAAAACAATTTAAAATTGAATTTAGGGGTACACAAGCAAGCGATTTCCATTTTAACGATTTGTATTCTGCTCGTTCAATGTCTGTTTTAGAAGAACGTAAGGTATAATAAGCATCATAATAATAATGACCGCAATTCCTCAGCTAATAAACATTTTTCTTCTACATAAGTATTTATTTTAGAATAGTCCATAAAAATATGACAGCCTTCATAATTAATTATTTTAGCTTTAGTCTTATTCATTTTATAATTATTAATAGATATATTTTCTTTATTTAATATGTTTTCTAATTCGACTAATTCCATTTTTTCTCCATAAAATAGCAATATTTTATAATTTCGTAAAGAATTTTATTTTGTCTTTAGTTTTTCTACTTCATCTAATTTTTTAATATAAAAACGAAATGCAACAGCAATTATCATAACAATTGCAAAAATATAACAAAAATGTAAATTTTCTTTATCGCTTTCAATTTCTGATATTTTGTTATCTTTTTCTTTTATTTTAGATTCAAGCTCTGATATTTTATTATCTTTTTCTTCTACTTGAGATTGTAAAATTTTTATAATTCCGTCTGAATTGTTATTGATTTTTAATTCACCAGTATCAGAATCTTCAGTTGTATTTTCTACAACCGAATTTGTTTCATAAGGACAACTTCCATCTGCATTGTGTTGATGTGCTGGGTACCCATGATGGTAATGGTATTCTCCCGTTGAACGGTCATAATGTCCACCATTACTATCTGTTCTTCCCGAATGAGCAAACGATATTGTAAATAAACTCATAAATATGATTAGTAGTACAACTATTTTTTTCATTTTAATCACCTTATTTAATTAGTAAATACATTTTTCCTTTTACAAAAATAAATCATATTTGGTATATACCATATTCCATAAAATAATGTTAGAATAATAATAGATGCTAAGAAATCAATTTCTATATCTATCTCCGTAAAAAGTATAGTACCAAAAATTATTTTTACGATATAATCTAAACTAAGAAATGCCATTAAAAGAAAAAATCCAAATCTTTCTTTTTTATCCATAACATTTATTAATTTTATTGGTATAGCTATATAAAGAATTGAATTGAATATAAACAAAAATAGCTTCATATCCATATCTACTCCATCATGAAAATTAAAATTTGCACATACAGATAGAATATTAATAATAACAACAAAAGGCAAATACCATTTCTTGAAAAAATTAAAATATTTCATTGAGAGAGCGGAGGTAGTTTTTTCTTCTGTTGCATTTTCAATATTTTCTTGTTCTTTATTTGAAATTTTTTGACCACAATATTTGCAATATTTATCTTTATTATTTGTTGCTTTACCACAATTAGTACAATACATAGATTAGTCTCCTTTTATTATATTATTACTTATTTTTTTCTTTTAATTTTTTAATATAATCAACTTGTTTTTGTAATTCTAACAAATCTTCTTCATCTAGTCCCTCAGTATCAAGTCCACCACTATTTGCGTGTTGTATATTTTTAATTTTTTCAGGGTTTCTGACATCAGATTTGCCAAGAAGATAATCAATAGAACAATCAAAATGATTAGCAAGTATTATCATTTTATCTTGCGATAATCCTCTTTTTTCAAGTTCATATTGTCCAACAGCTTGACCAGATGTTCCTATAAGTTTTCCTATATCTTCTTGTGATTCATTAAATTCTTCTCTTAATTCTTTTAATCTATTCATTATAACCACCTTTATTTTTTATAATATATATTATAAAACAAATTGTTTGTTTTGTAAATAGTTTTTTAAAAAAATTTTTTCTTAGAGTATCAATGATTTTATAGATTTTGAAACAAAAGGTTTCAAAAAAATAAAAAAAAAGTATTGACAAGAAACAAAATGTTTGATATTATACATACAGTCAAAACAAAATGTTTCGAGAAAGGAGTTGAAAACTATGAAAATAAAAACATTGCAAGAGTTACGAAAAAGCAAAAATCTAACACAAGAAGAATTAGCAAAAGAACTTGATGTTACAAAGGAATATTTATCAATGCTTGAAAGAGGGGATAGAAATCCTAGCGATAAATTGAAAAAAAAGATGGCTGATTTTTTTAATGTTTCTATGAGTTATATTTTTTTAGCAACAAATAAAACAAAATGCTTCAAAAGCAACACGACTTAAAACAAAACGTTTAAAACTCAAATCCCATTAAATATAAATAAAAGTGAAGAAAGTAAGCAAGATAAGTAAATCTAAAATATAAGTGAAAGGAGAAAGAACATGGAAGAAAACATAGATAGGGAACAAATAATAAAAAAACATCTATATGAATTACAAGACATTAATTATAAGGACTGGAACATAGTAAAATCTTTAATTGATAATGAGTTTTCAAGAATTAAAGAAAAAAGTACCTTCAGTTGTAGTGAAGATACTTTAGAACATTTAAAGGTTATTTTGTAGGATAATCTTTTTCAAAACAATGAAGCAACGTTTCATATGTTTCTTGATACTTTTGATAAAAGTCTATAGGAACAGCTTCCATATTATTATCAACTAAGTCAATTCTATTAAGCATTCCAATAGCTAAATCATGAGCACGTTTTTCATTATCAGTCATATATAATCATCTCCCTTCTAAATAAGATGAGATGATTATAACACGAAATAAAACATCAAACAAAATAAAAAAATAATGCAACAAACCTAAAATATAAGTGAAAGGAGAAATTAAGAAAATAATGGTCTGTAAAAAATGTAATTTTAGAAATAGTGAAGATAGTAATTTTTGTATTAAATGTGGAACAAAGTTAAAGGATATATGTAATTGTTGGATAAAAAAAGGACCCTATAACTGTGGAAAGAAAAAATGCCCAAGTTATAGGTTGTATAAAAAAACTATTATAAAGAAGGAGGAAGGTATTATGGAAGAAATAGAAGAAAGATTAAAAGCACTAGAAGGAATTAGCTTTAGCGAATGGCAAAAATTGAAATTAATTGTAGATAATAGATTTTCAGATATAACATACAAAAGCATCCTTGATATAGACAAAGATACTTTTGATGAGCTAAAAACAATTAACTAAACAAGTCTATGCAAAATATCTTTATACATAGATTGATATTCCTCTAAGGCTTGAGCAGGAGTATCAACTTTACGATTAACAATTATAGCAATGGCTAAATCGTGAGCAATTTGTTCATTAGACATATTAATCACCTCACTTTCAAACGCATTATATCAAAAGTGAGAGATAAAAACAAAATTATATTAAGAAGGAGGGAATAACAATGGAAATTAAAAAAATGTCACCTGAAGAAGTAGGAAAGCTTATAAAAATGAGACCACAGTCGGTTAGATTAGGATTGCAGCAACAAAGATTTCCATTTGGAACAGCAGTACAGAAGCCGAATGGAAAATGGACTTATAACATTATAGCATCAAAAGTTTATGAATACGCAGGAATAAAGGAAGGAGAGTGAAACAAATGAAAAAGCTAGATAAAAATAAAGTATACAAATTCATAGGACAAGCAGTATTTTACACATCAATATGGGCAATATCGGTAGTAGGTGCAGTATTTATGTTTTGTCAAAATACAATTTATTAGAAGAAGGAGTGAGAAAAATGTTATTTGTAACAAAAACAATACATAACAAAATGATAAGAGCAAAAGAAAAAGAAATAAAAGCATTAATGAAAAAAGTAGAAGCACAAGAAGAAACTGTTAAAGATTTAAGAGGAGAGATAGAATACGAACATTTAGAAAATTATAACAACCACAGAAAGCTATTAGCAATAGAAAAATTATTAAAAGAACAAGACTACGATAGTGTAAAAAATCTTAAAAATAGAATAAATACTATTCTAAAAGAAAAAGAACTAGACGTCAGCAAAACATACTAGTTCTAAAACACATAATAATATGAATTTCTAATTCAATTATACACAAAGTTGGATTAGAAGTCAAGGGGAATTTTATGGAAGATTATATTGAAAATGACGAAGAAGGAAATATATCAGAATTAATAGCAGAAGAATGCTATTACGATGATAAATGGAGGGAGGAACATGGAATTGATTAAAGATTTAATTGAAATTAAGCAATTGCCAGTAATAGAAGAACAATTAAAAAGTGTAAGCAAAATAATAGACGAAAGAGTAAAAAATGCAACAAGTTTAGTATGCACAGAGGAAACAGTAAAAACAGTTAAGGAATTAAGAGCAAATTTAAATAAAGATTATAAAGAATTTGAAACTAGAAGAAAAGAAATAAAAGAAAAGATTTTAGCACCATATATGCAATTTGAAGAAGTTTATAAAGAATGTATCTCAGATAAATTTAAAAACGCAGATAGTGAACTAAAACAAAAAATAGATAATGTAGAAAATGAATTAAAAGCTAAAAAGGAACAAGACATTAAAAATTATTTTGAAGAATATAAAACAGCAAATAATATTGACTTTGTTGAATATGAACAAGCAAACATAAATGCTACTTTAACAGCAAGCATTAAAAGTTTAAAAGAACAAGCAAAAGCATTTATTGACAAAATAGTTGATGACTTAAATTTAATCAAAACGCAAGAATATAGAGACGAGATTTTAGTTGAATATAAGCAAACTTTAAATGTTAGCAATTCAATTCAAATTGTTGTTAATAGACACAACGCATTAGAAGAAGAAAAGAAAAAGCAAGAAACAATAATAAAAGTAAATGAAAATCATGAATTAGATAAAAAAGGATATGAGCAATTAGAAAAAATTTTCAATAAACCTTTAGAAGCACCAGAAGAAGAAAAGGAAGAGATTTTAACATTAAGATTTACAGTAAAAGGTACGAGAACAAAATTAAAAGAATTAAAACAATTTTTAGAAAATGGAGGATATGAATATGAGTAATAATCAAGAGGCAGAACAAAATAAAGAATTAGTAGTTAAGTTTGAAGTAGAGGGGCAAGAAATAAAGTTATCTAAAAAAATAGTACAAGAATACATAGTAGGTAGTGATGTGCCTATAACAAATCAAGAGTTTAAGCTATTTACCGAACTTTGCAAAGTAAGAAAATTAAATCCATTTTTAAGAGAAGCATATTTAATTAAATATAAAGCAGGAACACCTGCACAATTGGTTGTAGGAAAAGATGCAATTTTAAAAAGAGCAGTTTTAAATCCTAATTATGATGGAATGCAAAGTGGAATTATAGTAAAAAAAGAAGATGGAACAGTGGAGAATAGAGAAGGTACATTTAAATTAGGAGAAGAACAACTTGTAGGTGGTTGGGCTAGAGTTTATAGGAAAGACTGGACACATCCAATATATTCAAGTGTAAGTTTTAATGAAGTAGCACAAAAAAATGGACAAGGTCAATTAAATTCAAATTGGAATAATAAAGGTGCAACAATGGTAGAGAAAGTAGCAAAAGTAAGAGCTTTAAGAGAAACATTTGTAGAAGATTTAGCAGGAATGTATGAGGCAGAAGAGGTACAACAGGAAATTCCACAACAAGAAATAATAGAAGTACAAGCAGATGTAGAAGAAACAGATGGAACAAAAGAGGTATCAATGAATGAATTATAATATTATATCAAGCTGTAGTACAGGGAATGCAACAATAATAAAAGATATTGTATTAATTGATTGTGGTGTTACTTTCAAAAAGTTAGAAAAGTATTATAAAAAAATAAAATTAGTGCTGTTAACACATATTCATTCAGATCATTTCAAAAAAGAAACCATAAAAAAGCTTGCCTATGAAAGACCAACTTTAAGATTTGCTTGCTGTGAATGGTTATTAAGACCACTTTTGGATTGTGGTGTATTAAGAAAGAACATAGATATATTAAAAATTGGTACAAAATACGATTACAAAATATTTAAAATTATGCCTATTAAATTATATCACGATGTACCACAATGTGGCTATAGAGTATTGTTTGATGATTACAAAGTTATATATATGACTGATACAAGGACAGTAGAAGGAATAACTGCTAAAAATTATAATTTATATCTAATTGAAGGAAATTATGATGAAGATGAAATAGAAGAGAGAATAAGGCAAAAACAAGAGGATTGTCAATTTGTATATGAATTTAGAGCAAAAGATAATCATTTAAGTAAGCAACAAGCAAGTGAATTTTTATTGGAGAATATGGGAGAAAATTCAGAATATGTTTTTATGCATGAACATATAGAGGGGTAAAATATGCAAACAACAGGAATTATTAAAGATATAAATATAGACTATGAAACACAAAAACCAAAAATAAGCTTGCTTTTAGATACAAGAGAATTAGATGTAGTAGAACAATTAAAAAATGAAAATAAGATAAATATTGATTTAAAAAAGTATAGAAAAAAACGTAGTTTAGATGCAAATAATTATTTCTGGAAATTACTACAAGAACTATGTGAGCTAGCAGAAATCGATACTAAAGAAGAATATAAACGTAGAGTAAAAGAATTAGGAATATTTAGAAGATTTAGAATAGAAAAAGACAATGTTAATACGTTTGAAAAAATGTGGACAAGTCAAGGAATAGCATGGTTTTGTGAAGTATTTGATACAGAAATAATAGGAGATACAGAATTTAAAATAATAAATGCTTATTATGGGTCCAGTTCATTTAATACAAAACAAATGAGTAGGCTTATAGATGGAGTGGTGCAAGATTGTAAAATGTATGGAATAGAAACAAAATCAAAAGCTGAAATAGATAGTTTATTAGAAAGTTGGGATAAGAAATGAAATCAATAATACAAGATAAAAAAGAGTGTTATCTGTGCAGATATTTATACAATAGCAAAAACACAAGAAATCTACAAGATCATCACATATTTTTTGGAACAGCCAATAGGGTAAAAAGTGAATTATATGGTATGAAAGTATGGCTATGTATTTTCCATCATACAGAAGGATTGGGAGCAGTACATAAAAATAGAGATTATGACATTATATTAAAGAAAATTGCACAAAGAAAATTTGAGGAAACAAGCACAAGAACAGATTTTATTAAAATTTTTGGAAAAAGTTATTTATAACATCTGGGCTAGACACAAAACTAGCCCTTAATTTTACAAAAGGAGAAAAATCATGTCTTATATAGAACTAATAAATGCCTTCGAGAGGTGGCTCGAAACTAACTATTTGCCAATCTCATCGCAATTGTTATGGTACAAGTTAATATCATTATTCAATAGCTGTGGGTGGAGTGAATGGGTTACAGTAGATAACCAGCGATTGATGAGCATTATGCAGTTGAAAAACGAAAAGACATTTATCAAATGTAGAGACAAACTAGTGCAAGCAAATTTGTTTGAATATAGAAGAGGAAAAAAAGGAAGTCCAAATCAATATAAAATAAACACTGTAAATTTTACAGTAGAAAATAAAAACACTGTAAAAAATACAGTACATTCTACAGTACAAAGTACAGTATTTCCTACAGTAAAAAGTACAGACATAAATAGACTAGATAAAGACATTTATATTAATTTATTTAATAAATATATAAAGCGAATAAAACAAGAACCAAAAAGAGTAGTACAAATTATATCTGAAATGCAAAATAGTTCTGATTATCAATTATTAACTTTAGAACAGCAAAAACAAATATTTTTTGATTTGATAAATCCAGAGAATAGGAGAATTTAAACTAATGAATGAAGATAAATATTTTGATTATATTAAAAATCAAATAGTTATATTAGATAAAAAGGAATATGCAAAATTAGAAAATTTTTTACACGACATAGAACAAAGTAATTATATTAAAAACAATACAATTAAAGAATACAAAAGTTGTATAAAGAAATTTAAAAGCCGAAATAAGTTATTGTTTATAACGTTTAAAACGAAAGATAAAGATAAGTTAGCACATATATGCAAATATATTTTAGACCTTGAATGGAATAATGAATGGGCATTAGCAATAGCAGGTCAA
>CAZASP010000041.1:0-10240 GCA_964487865.1 uncultured Clostridium sp.
AACCTCAAATGCTTTGCCTTCTATTTGTCCCCATGGCATTAATCTTTCATATTTTGTACCAAGTAATTCTTCTCCTTTAAAGGTTTTTATAATGTCATAAGGTGTTTCTTTTAATACGTTTTGAAGTAAGTCTTTTGCTAAAATATAATTTTCATATTTTGGCTCTTCGTCTGTTCCTATGTTTGCTTTTACTTCTACATATTCGTAAGCTTTGTTAATACAAAGGGCTAAGTTTGATGGTAACGTCCATGGTGTTGTTGTCCATGCTAAAATATATTTATCTTCATCTTTTACTTTGAATTTAGCAATACATGTTAAATCTTTTACATCTTTATAACCGCTGTGCTACCTCGTGTGATGATAGTGCTGTTCCACATCTTGGACAATATGGCATAACTTTGTGACCTTCATATAAAAGTCCTTTTTCCCACATTTGTTTTAAAGCCCACCAAACAGATTCAATATAATTGTTGTGGTATGTAATATAAGGGTTCTCCATATCAACCCAAAATCCAACTTTGTTTGTCATTTCTTCCCACATAGAAACATAGGTAAATACACTGTTTTTGCACTCTTTAACGAATTTTTCTACTCCGTAGTCTTCAATTTGTTCTTTCCCTGAAATTCCTAGTTTTTTCTCTATTTCTAATTCTACAGGAAGTCCATGAGTGTCCCATCCAGCTTTACGAATTACTTTGTAACCTTTCATAACTTTGTATCTAGGTATAATGTCTTTTATAACTCTTGTTTCAATATGTCCTACATGTGGTTTTCCATTAGCTGTAGGTGGTCCGTCATAAAATGTAAAATATTTTTTTCCTTCATTCATAGCAAAATTCTTTTTTATAATGTCTTTTTCCTTCCATGTTTTTGCTACTTCTTTTTCCATTCCTACAAAGCCATTCTTCAATTCTACTTTTTTATACATTTTCTCCTCTTTCCCCTACAATATAAAGCTATTCCGCTCCTTTAATTAATTAGGACGAAATAGCTTTTTTTGCGGTGTAATTTATTTTTTAGTTTTATATTGAATTTTTATATTGTCCTTATTGTGTTTTATGTATTATACCACATTTATTTATTTTTGCAATACTTTTAAATCATTTTTCTATATCTATTATTTCTTTTATTACCTCATTATTTATATTTTCTATACTGCTGAAAATGTACCCATTAAGTTTAATTAAATGTCAAGAGCAAAAATAAAAAATTTAATATATTTTTTATTTACATAGTCTTTCAGTTTCTTTAGCTATCATTAATTCTTCATTAGTTGGAATAACATATACTTTAATTTTTGACTCAGGTTTAGAAATTAATTTTTCTTCACTTCTTACTTGATTTTCATCTACATCTATTTCTACACCCATAAATTTTAATTGCTCGCAAATTCCTCTCCTGATATTTATTTGATTTTCTCCAACACCACCTGTAAATACTATAGCATCTACGCCATTCATAGCTACAGCATATTTAGCAATATAACTTGCAATAGAATATTTAAAATTACTAATTGCAATTTTTGCTCTTTCCTCTCCATCATTTGATGCGTTTTCAATATCTCTAAAATCTGGTACTAATCCAGAAATTGCTTGTACACCAGATTGCTTATTTAATATATTTTCCATTTCTTCTGGAGAAAGATGTTCTTTTTTCATTAAGTATAATAGAATTGAAGGGTCTAAATCTCCACTTCTGGTTACCATCGGAATTCCACCTAATGGTGTTAATCCCATACTAGTATCCACAGATTTCCCACCTTCTATGGCACAAATACTAGAACCTTGCCCTAAATGGCAAGTTACTATTTTCATACTTTCAATAGGTTTGTTCTCAATTTCTGCTAAACGTCTAGATACAAACATGTGTGATGTTCCATGAAATCCATATTTTCTAATACCGTATTTTTCATAATATTCATAAGGAATTGGATATATATATCTTTCTTTCGGAATAGTTTGATGAAATGCTGTATCAAATACCCCTACCATTGGTTTATTAGGCATAACATTTTTACAAGCTTCAATTCCTAGAATACATGCAGGATTGTGTAATGGTGCTAAATCTGAATATTCTTTTAAAACTTCAATAACAGAATCATCAATAACAACTGATTCTGAAATTTTTTCTCCTCCATGAACAAGACGATGTCCTATACTATTTATTTCGTCTAAACTATCTATTACTTTGTATTCTGGATTTGTTAATTGTTGCAATGCAAATTCAATTGCTTCTGTATGATTATAAGCTGGATTTTCAATTTTTATTTTTTGACCTTTTGCTTTGTGAGTAATAAAAGCTTCTTTTTCTCCTATTCTTTCATATTTTCCGTGATGCTAATACTTCCTCGTTTTCCATGTTTATTAATTGGTATTTTAATGATGAACTACCACAGTTTAATACTAAAATTTTCATTATTTTCTTCCTTTCTTTTTAATAAATTTTCACATTTGATGTTACTGTTGAGGCATGAATTTATTTTTCATAACTGCATAAGCGACCAATTTGATTATTATTTTACTAGCTTTAAAGTTTCTCTTGCTATCATCAATTCTTCATTAGTTGGAATTGTATAAATTTTTACCTTTGAATTTTCAGCAGATAATTCAGCTTCTTCTCCTCTTATTTTGTTTTTCTCGTCATCTATCTGAACTCCTAAAAATTCTAATTGCTCACAAATTGCTTTTCTAGAAATTGGACCTTTTTCCCCAACTCCTGCTGTAAATGTTAAAACATCAATTCCTCCCATTGCTACAGCACATCTTGTAATATAGCATGCCGTTAGATAATGGAATATATCTAATGCTAAAATTGCAGACTTTCCTCCTGATATTGCTTCTGCTTCAATATCTCTAAAATCTAATGATATTCCTCCTGATATGCCATATACACCAGCTTCTTTATTTAAAATAAAATTCATGTCATCTGCTGATAGATTTTCCTTTTGCATTAAATACGTTATAATAGATGGGTCTAAGTCTCCGCTTCTACTTCCCATAGGAATTCCGTCCTAATGGTGTTAACCCCATACTAGTTTCTACAGATTTTCCATTTTTAATACCACATACACTACATCCTTGCCCTAAGTGACAGTTTACTATTTTTAATTCTTTTATGTCTTTTCCCATAATTTCAGCAACTCGATGTGATACATATTGATGTGAAGTACCATGAAATCCATATTTTCTTATTCCATATTTTTGATAATATCTGTAAGGGATTGGATAAATATACTTTTCTTTTTCTATTGTTTGGTGAAATGCTGTATCAAATACTGCTACCATTTTCATATTTGGCACAATTTTTTGGCATGCTTCAATTCCTCTTATACAAGCAGGATTATGTAGTGGTGCTAAATCTGAGCATTTTTTTATTTCTTCTAGGACATCATTTGTTATAATAACTGAATCGCTAAATTTTTCTCCTCCATGCACAACACGATGTCCTATTCCTGCAAGTTCTCCTAAATTTTTAATGACACCATAGTTCTCATTAACTAATCTGCTTAGAACGAATTCAATTGCTTTTTCATGGTTTTCTGCTGGATGCTCGAATTTATGGCTTTTTCCATTTACTTTATGTGTTAAAAATGAGTTTGGTTGACCAATTCTTTCAAAATATCCTTTTGCTAGCATCTTTTCAGTTTCCATATCAATTACTTGATACTTCAATGATGAACTTCCTGAATTTAAAACTAAGATTTTCATGAAACTCCTCCTTTTTGTGCTTGTACTGCTGTAATGGCAATTACTCCGGCAACGTCTTGGCTACTGCATCCTCTTGATAAATCATTAACTGGCTTGCTAATCCCTTGGCATATTGGTCCATAAGCTTCTGCTTTTGCTAACCTTTGTACTAATTTATAACCAATGTTTCCTGCTTCTAAGTTTGGAAATATTAATACATTTGCTTTACCTTTCAAAGGACTATTAGGTGCTTTCAATTGTGCTATTTCAGGTACAATTGCAGCATCAAGTTGTAACTCGCCATCAACTATTAGATTTTTTTCTTTTTCTTTTACTAATTTTGTTGCATCAATTACTTTTTGAGTCAATTCAGATTTTGCACTTCCATAAGTTGAATATGAAAGCATGGCTATTTTAGGTTTTGTTCCTAAAAATTGTTCAAAACTTTTGCTTGAAGATATTGCAATTTCTGACAACGCCTCAGCATCTGGATTTTCATTTAACCCACTATCTGCAAAAATAAAAGTACCATTTTCACCATATTCACAATTTGGCACTACCATAATGAAAAATGCCGAAACTAATTTAGTATCTGGCGCAGTTTTTAAAATTTGTAAAGCTGGTCTTAAAGTATCTGATGTAGAATGAATAGCTCCTGAAACTAAACCATCTGCTTTTCCGTCTTTTAACATTATCATACCATAATAAACTGGGTCTTTTATTAATTCTTTTGCTTGCTCAATTGTCATTCCTTTATGCTTTCTTAATTCATATAATAAATTAGCATAATCTTCATACTTTTCAGAATTGCATGGATTAATTATTGTAGCTTCTTTAATATCTAAATTGTTTTCTCTTGCTTTTTGTTCTACTTTTTCTTGATTTCCTATTAAAATAATTTTAGCATATTGCTCTTTCAGAACTTGACTAGTTGCTTCTAATATTCTTATGTCTTCCGCTTCTGGAAGAATAATGGTTTTGATTTCTTTTTTTGCTCTTTCTTTAATTTTATCAATAAATGACATTTTTACTCTCCTTTTCTTTTTTGCAATTATATTATATCTACTATTCTAGAAAATCACAAGTACTTTTTTGTTTTTTATGCTAACATTGCTTTTATTTCACCATCTTGCCTTAATCTCCAAGACAAGAAATGATAAGCTTCTTTATTTTGTTGCATAGCAATTTTTGCAATTTCTTTATTATCTCTTAATCTATCACTAGCATATTTTATGATAGTTCCTTTATTAGTTACCGCTAATCTTACTACTTCTTCATCATCTCTCAATTCTTCTGATGCATAATATAAGGCTTGACCGTAATTTTTGCAACTTGTCAAAACAACCTCTTTGTCTGCTCTTAATTTTTCAGATGCATAACAAATTGTCCATGGTGCTGATTTAACACCTAACATTATAATTTTTTTATCATTTTTAAGTCTATCACTTACAAATTCTAAGCTTTCTGCATCTTGTTCTAATGCCGTTTTTACAACTTCTCTATTATCTCTTAATTGTCCTGAAACAAATTCTAAAAACTTACCATTTTCCTTTAATGCTTCAATTACATATTCTTTGTCATCTTTATGTTTAATTACATCCTGTATTTCCAATTATTTCACCTCTGATTTTAATTTTGCAATTAGTGCTTTTATTTTAATTCCTTGCTCGGAAAACATTATTTCATGTTCTGTTTGTATATTTTTTTCAAAAATAGGTTCTTGATGTAAGTTATAGGTTCTTTTGACTATCTCAAAACCACTTTCTTTTAAGTAAATTAAAGTAGCATCAAATAATTCATCATCATCTGTTTTAAAATAAATTTCTCCATTTTGCTTTAAAAATTGTTTATATTTTTCTAGTTGAATTGAGTGCGTTAATCTTTTTTTGTGATGTTTACCTCTTGGCCATGGATTACAAAAATTTATATAAATTCTTTCGATTTCATCTGATTTATCTAAAATTAAAAGAATTCTTTCAATATCAAATCTTGTAATTAAAATATTATTTGGTTCACAATTTGCTTCTTTATAAGCTTGCTCAATATTTCTTTTAGCTAGTCCTAACATTGCATCTACTAAATCTATTGCAATGTAATTTATATTTTTATTTTCTAACGCTATCCTTGCCATAAATTGCCCTTTTCCACAACCTAATTCTAAATGCAATGGTTGGTTTGGATTGGCGAATTGCTCTTTCCATTTTCCTTTTATTTTTTCGGGTTCATCTATATAAAATTGACTTGCTTCTAATTCTGGTCTTGCCCACTTTTTATAGCGTATTCTCATTTATTTTTTCTCCTATTTTTTACATGTATATTATACTGTATGTTATTGCAATTTTCAAGAATGCTTGTTGATTTTCTCTATAAAAGAATATATAATTACAAAAGTATGTAATGAGGAGTTTGTATGGAATTAAAATATATTGTTGAAGATAATAATAAATATACTATTAATAATATTTTAAGTGAAAATTTTCAAATTTCCACTAGACTTTTAAATAAATTAATAAAAAATAAGAAAATACTATTGAATGGAGAAATTTGTGATACACGTCAAATTCCTTCTCAAAATGATATTTTAAAAGTTGATTTCAACTATTCAGAAGATAATTCTAATATAGTACCAACACAAATGAAGTTAGATATTATTTATGAAGATGATTGGTTATTGGTAGTAAATAAGCCAGCTGGTATACCTATTCATCCTTCAAAAATGCATTATACTGATTCTTTATCAAATGGAGTTAAATTTTATTTTGATTCAATTTCTTTAGCAAAAAAAATACGCCCAGTTAATCGTTTAGATTTAGGAACGTCTGGATTAGTCATTTTTTCTAAATGTGAATATATACAAGAATGTTTTTATAAGCAAATGGCAGATAATCATTTTCAAAAAGAATATCTTTGCGTGATTTCTGGTACTTTAAAAGAAAAAACTGGAACTATTAATTTACCAATCAACCGTAAAGAAGGAAGCATTATAGAAAGATGTGTAGATGAAATTTCTGGACAAACTTCAATTACAAGATATAAAGTATTAAAAGAATTTGACAAATATAGTTTATTAAAATGTTTTTTAAAAACAGGACGAACACATCAAATTCGTGTTCATTTATCTGCTATTGGGCATCCTATAATTGGAGACACATTATATGGTAAGCCTTCAGATTTAATTAATAGACAAGCTTTACATAGCTACAAAATAAGATGCATTCACCCTATTGGGGGAACACCTTTAATTTTTGAAAGCAAATTACCAGACGATATTTTAAAGATGTGTCCCTAATTGCACATTTAGTAATATTGATAACGATTATTGTTATTTGACATTGAACCATAAATTCCTGTTGTAGATATTGTTATAAATTTAATTGAATAGATGTCACAATATACTAGACTGTCATTTTCAAATGAACGTAATAAGATGTAACTTGCTCCTACATCTTGCAGAATTCCAATTCTATCTACTAAATTATTTGTACCAATTAAGAATTCTACTCTCATTAGTTTTCCAATTTGCTCCCTTAAAAAAGCTGGTGTATAAATAGCATTTGTTAAAATTTCTGGTGAATTTTGGTCTACTGTTATTTGCCTATTTTCTTTTTTCTCTGGTATTCCTTCAGAACTTGGCATAATAAAAATCACCCTTTCAAAATAATTTTAAATTAGGTTTGTGCATATTTGGCAGTTGGACGATAAAAACAATGTTCTCCATATCTTGTATGAAATGTTCCTGAACCATTGCTTGGAAATGTTGAAGAACAAGTTGGTCTAAATGGATTCAAATACCATAAACAATTTCCTATTTCATTAAGTCTGTTTCCTGCTAATGCCCAATCAGCAATATAATAGTGTATTTCTGTTGGATTCATATTATAAATGTTTTGAGGGTTATATTGATTACGAATGCTTTCTCTTGCACAATCATATTGTCCTTCTTGGAAAATAATATTTCTAATACTGCCTCCTTGCGAAATTCTAGCATATTCTCCTTCTGTAGCGTTAACTCTATTCATTGTTACACTTGCAACTGCCTTCATGCCGATTATCTCCTTCGCCTCCTGCTTCGCATTGAATAATTCTTGCAATTAGTTCTCTATCTGAATATGCCATAAAAATCACTCCTAATACTTACATTATATTAAGTAAAAAATTAATTATTTCTATTTTTATGAAAAATATGATATAAATTTGGGTGATAAAATTAAAAAAGAAAAATGTTAAAAAATAATTTTATCTAAAATATTAAAAGTAGCATCTTCTCCTGTCAAAACAATATCAAATGTATCTAAATAAGTTTTTAATAAATTATCTGTTTCATGTTCTAAAAAACCTATTTTTAATGTTGTATTCCATTCCTCTTTTGGAAGCATATTTTCATCTTCTTTTAAATCTCCAATTAAAATTTTATATTGTAAATTTTTTATTTTTTGATTAAAAGAGTTTGATATTTTACCTTTAATAGTTTTATTTAAAGTATGTATTATTTTAGAATTATTAAATTGTTTTGCTTTTCCGTTTTCATCAAATTCAATAAAGTTAGCTATAATGTAAATATTATTAGAATAGCATTTTTGTTCTTTTAAAAATTGTTCTATTACATTTCCAATTCCTGCTGATAAGATAATTACAGGTATTTTCTCTTGTGCCATTTTTTGTAGAATTTCTTTAGCACCTTTTCTAAAGCAAAGATTACTTTTATGTACAGACTCTACTAATTTTGATTTTGTTAAATTATATCTAAAATATAATTCCATACACTTTTCATGCCATTCTCTCATTGCCTTTTCTTTTTCTTTTAATGTAATTTGATAATTCAATTCTATTGGTCTGTATTTTTCATATAAATCATTAATTTCTTTTGTGAAATTATCTCCTAACATCATACCACTAACATCCCACGAATCATTTCTTTGGTCAGTTGTAATTGTTTTATCAAAATCTATAACTAAATATACATTGTTTCTATTAATTTTTAATGTTTCTAATTTGTTTGAATTAATATATTTCATATTCCACCTCACTAAATATATTTTAACATTAAAAATACAAAAAAAGAATTAAGTTTTGAAAACTTTTTAAATTTAGTTTTCATAAATTTAATTCTTTTTATTTCTATGCATTTACTGAATAGACACTTACTTGTTTTTTGTCTCTACCCTTTCTTTCAAATTTAACTTTTCCATCTACTAATGCATATAAAGTATCATCACTACCTTTTCCAACATTATTTCCTGGATGTATTTTTGTTCCTCTTTGTCTTACTAAGATATTTCCTGCTAAAACAAATTGTCCATCTGCTCTTTTTACACCAAGTCTTTTAGACTCACTCTCTCGACCGTTATGGCTACTACCTTGACCTTTTTTATGAGCCATATTTTTTCACTCCTTTCGGTTTTTGATTTATTTATGTTTTCCTTTTTTAATTTTTTGAAATTTAAAATTATGATTCTACTTTTTCTGCTGTTTTCGTTGTTGTCTTTCTAGCAGTTGTTGCTGTTGTTACTGTTTCTGCTTTTTTTACAGTAGTTTCTGATTTAGCTGTTTCTTCTTTTTTTGCAGTGGTTTCTGATTTAGCTGTTTCTTCTTTTTTTGCAGCTGTTTTTATAGATGTAATTTCTACTTTTGTGTATGGTTGTCTATGCCCTTGTTTTCTTCTATAATTCTTTTTTGGTTTCATTTTGAAAACAATGATTTTTTTAGCTTTACCATGAGAAATTACTTTTCCTTCTACTTTTACGCCTTTTACATAAGGATTTCCAATTTGTACTTTTCCTTCATCAGATACAAGAACAACATTTTCAAATGTTACTTTTTTACCTTCCTGTGCATCTAATTTTTCAAAAAATACTACATCTCCTTGTGCTACTTTGTATTGTTTTCCACAGCTTTCAATGATTGCGTACATTTAAAATGCACCTCCTTATTTGTATACTCGCTAATCCTTATTTTTCAGGCAATTAACTTTTTTGTTAATATTTAGGAGCCTTGACTAAGCGGATTACAGTTTCTTATTTTACCACAATTTTACTAGTTTGTCAATCGTTTTCTTAAATTTTCTAATGCTAATTTTCTATGGCTTAGCGAGTTTTTTTCATCTTCTTGCATCTCTGCATAGGTTTTGCCATTTGCTAGTTCAAAAATAGAATCATAACCAAATCCATTACTTCCTCGTGGTTCTGTTGCAATTTTTCCTTCTACTTCTCCTTTTCCCATAATTGCTTGCCCATTTTCAAAATATGTTACTACACATACAAATTTTGCTTTTCTTTCTTCTCCTTGTAAGTTTTTCATCTTTTCTAGGATTGCTTGATTTCTTTGTTCTTGTGAAGCATCTTCTCCTAAAAATCTTGCAGTGTATACACCTGGCCATCCATCAAATGCTTCTATGCATAGACCTGTATCATCTGCTATACAAGGCATTTTTACGATTTCCGAAATTTCTTTTGCTTTTTTCAATGAATTTCCTTCTATGGTTTCTTTGTCTTCTTCTACTTCAATTTGACAGTTGATGTCTTTTAATGATAGTAATTCATAATTATTGAATATTT
>CAZASP010000042.1:0-10175 GCA_964487865.1 uncultured Clostridium sp.
ATAAAAAAAGTATCAATACTATCTGGAGGAGATTTTGTGAGATGTGTTTTATCTAAAATGATGCTATCAGGTGCTAATTTCTTAATATTTGATGAACCAACTAATCATTTAGATATGGAAAGTATTACATCTGTTAACGAAGGCATGAAAAAGTTTATCGGAAATATCTTATTTACATCTCATGACCATGAATTAACACAAACTGTAGCTAATCGTATTATAGATATTAAAGAAGACGGACAAATAGTTGATAGAGAAGTTACCTATAATGAATATTTAGGAATTGAATAAATTTAATATTATTTAATTTGAAAGGATGATTGAAATGGAGCGAGTTAGTAAAATAAACTATTATTTAGATATAGCAGAAAGTGTGCTAGAAAGAGGTACTTGCCTAAGAAATAATTATGGAAGTATTATTGTAAAAAATGACGAAATTATTTCAACTGGCTATAATGGAGCTCCACGAGGTAGAGATAATTGCTTGGACTTAGGATATTGTTTAAAAAATGATATGCCAAGTGGAAAAGGTTATGAAAGATGTAGAGCAGTTCATAGTGAACAAAATGCTATGATTAGTGCAGCAAGAAAAGACATGATTGGCGCTACATTATATATGGTTGGTATTAATAAGAGAAATAATCAATATGTAACAGATAATGAGCCATGTACTTTTTGCAAAAGAATGCTTATTAATGCAGGAATTAAAGAGGTTGTAATGCGTGACACTAAAACAGAATACCGAATTGCTCAAGTATCAGACTGGATAAAAAATGATGATTCTCTAAAATATTAATTATCAAGCATAGAAGGTGTGCCTTCCAAGCAAAAAGAGAAAGGAAAAAATTTAAAATGGAAAAAATCATAAAAATAATTGCTGAAGAATTAAATATAAAACCAACACAAGTAGAAAATACTGTAAAATTAATTGATGAAGGAAATACAATTCCCTTTATTGCAAGATATCGTAAAGAAGTGACAGGCGGTCTTTCAGATGAAATTTTAAGAGATTTAGGGGAAAGACTAACATATTTAAGAAATTTAGAACAAAGAAAAGAAGAAGTAATTAGGTCAATTGATGAACAAGGAAAATTGACTGATGAAATTTTACAAGCTATTGCAATTAGTAAGACTTTAGCAGAGGTTGAAGATATTTACAGACCATATAAACAAAAGAAGAAAACAAGAGCAACTATTGCAAAAGCTAAAGGTTTAGAGCCATTAGCACAAATTATTATTGAGCAAAAAGAAACTAAACCTATTAATGAAATTGCAAAAGAATATATTAATATTGATAAGTTATCTGATGAAGATAAAAAGAACAAAGATAAAGTGGTAAACTCAGCCCAAGAAGCTATTCAAGGTGCTCTAGATATTATTGCAGAAGATATTTCAGATAATGCTAAATATAGAAAAGAAATCAAAAGACAATGTTATAGAGAAGCAACAATTCAAACTAAAGCAGTTAAAGAAGAAGAAAAATCAAATTATGAAATGTACTATGACTATCAAGAAGCTATTAAATATATTCCAAGCCATAGAATTTTAGCCATCAACCGTGGTGAAAAAGAGGAATTTTTAAAGGTTAAAATTGAAAAACCAGAAGATAAAATATTGGCTTATATTGAAAGAGATATTTTAAAAGGAGATACTCAATTTACAATTATGCTTAAGGAAACTATTTTAGATAGTTTTAAGAGATTAATTGAGCCTTCTATTGAAAGAGAAATTCGTAGTGATTTAACAGAAAAAGCAGAAGAAAAAGCAATTAAAGTTTTTGGTCAAAATTCAAAACAATTGCTTTTAGGTGCACCAATTAAAGGTAAAACTGTTATGGGCTTTGACCCTGCTTACAGAACTGGTTGCAAGATAGCAGTTATTGATGAAACAGGAAAAGTTTTAGATTATACAACTGTATATCCAACAGAGCCACAAAATGATATTAATGGCGCTAAAAAAGAACTTTTAAAATTAATTCAAAAAGATAATGTCGATATGATAGCTATTGGAAACGGAACTGCATCTCGTGAGTCTGAAATGTTTGTAGCAGATATGATAAAAGAGGCTAATAGACCTGTTCATTATGTAATTGTTAGTGAAGCAGGTGCTTCTGTTTACTCTGCTTCTAAATTAGCAACAGAAGAATATCCGGACATCAATGTATCATTAAGAGGAGCTATTTCTATAGCAAGAAGATTGCAAGACCCACTTGCTGAATTCGTTAAAATTGACCCAAAAGCAATAGGCATAGGTCAATATCAACACGATGTAAATCAAAAACAGTTATCAGAAAGTTTATCTGGAGTTGTTGAGGATGCAGTTAATGAAGTAGGAGTAGATTTAAATACAGCAACTTCATCGCTATTATCTTATGTATCGGGAATTAATTCCGGTGTAGCAAAAAACATTGTAAAATATAGAGATGAAAATGGAAAATTGAAAAATAGAAAACAATTACTTAAAGTACCTAAATTGGGAAAAGTTGCATTTGAACAATGTGCAGGTTTCTTAAGAATTTTTGATGGAGATAATCCTTTAGAAATTACAGCTGTTCACCCTGAAAGCTATGAAGCAACAGAAAAATTATTAGACAAAATAGGATTTGACAAAAAAGATTTAAAAGATAAAGAAAAGTTAGAAGAATTACGAAATAAATTAAAAACTATTTCAATACCAGAAATGGCAAAAGAATTAGAAATAGGAGAAATGACATTATCTGATATTATAGATGAATTATCTAAACCTGGTAGAGACCCTCGTGAAGACATGCCAAAACCAATTCTACGTAGTGATGTATTAAAACTAGAAGATTTAAAAGAAGGCATGGTTCTAACAGGAACAGTTAGAAATGTAATAGATTTTGGTGCATTTGTGGATATTGGAGTAAAGCACGATGGTTTAGTACATATTTCGGAAATGAGTGATAAATATGTAAAAAAACCTTCAGACATTGTTTCTGTAGGAGATATTGTAAAAGTAAAAGTAATTAAAATTGATAAAGAAAGACAAAAAGTTGGTCTTTCAATGAAAGTATAAATATAACTTGCCAAAAAGACCATCCCTTTTGGCAAGTTTTTAAGTTTTATAATTAATCCTTATCAAATAATAATTTTATTCCCCATAATCCAGATAGACCAACTAATCCATAAACAATTCTTGAAATAACTGACATATCACCAAAAATAGCTGCTACTAAGTCAAAGTTAAATATAGCTATTAATCCCCAGTTAAGTGCACCTATTATGATTAATACTAAAGCAATTTTGTCTACTATCTTCACTTGATTTCCCTCCTTTTTGTATTTTGCTAAATTTATATGTTATTTTTTTATTATTATATGTTTTTCACTCAAAATTATACATTTTGTTGAATTTTTTTATTTTTTGTGATACCTTGTTAATGAGATTTTATATTAATATATATGTTTTAAACAAATTAAGAAAGGAATAATTTTTTTATGAATAGAAATAATAGAAGATATAGAAAAAACAAAAATTTTAATAAATCTTATTATGATAAAAAGTTAATCAAATACTTATCATTATTTATATTCGTTCTGCTTATTATTTTAGTAATTATTGCAATTTTTTATACTATTCATAATTCGCAAGAACATAAAAAATTTTTAGAAACTGCTAATCAAGACCAAAATTATAATTTGAATTCTTCATCTATTTCTGAAGAAAAAGATGATATAACCTTTACAATGACTGCTATTGGAGATATTATGTGCCATAATACTCAATTTATGGACGCATATGACGCTCAAACTGATACTTATAGTTTTTCTTATGTTTTTGATGAAATAAAACATTATATTGAAAATTCTGATATTGCTATTGGAAATTTGGAAACTAGTTTTGCAGGGAAAGACCGAGGATATAGTAATTACCCTACATTTAATTCTCCTGACCAATTAGCATATAGTTTAAAACAGCTTGGGTTAGATGTTATAACAACAGCTGGTAATCATTGCCTTGATATGGGATTTTCTGGTCTTTCTAGAACAATTGACATTCTAGATAATTATGAAATTGCACACTTGGGAACTTACAAAACTGCCGAAGCAAGGGATTCCGTCTTTTTCCAAGATGTAAAAGGTGTAAAAATTGCTTTTTTAGATTATACATATGGTACAAATGGAATTTCCATTCCTTCAGATAAACCTTTTTGCGTTAATCTAATTGATGAAGATTTAATTTTAAAAGATATAGAAAATGCAAAAGCACAAAATGCCGACATTATTGTTAGTTGTATGCATTGGGGAACTGAATATAGAACAACTGCTAATATTGAACAAGAAACTTTGGCTGATTTTCTTTTTAAAAATGGAGTTGATATAATTTTAGGAAATCACCCCCATGTTTTAGAACAAATGGAAAAGAGAACAGTTACTTTAGATGATGGTACTGAAAAAGAATGTTTTGTTATTTATGCATTAGGTAATTTTATTTGTGACCAAAATGCGGAAAATACTAGAAATTCTATTATTTTAAATTTAGATATAACAAAACATGGTAATGGAAAAATTAGTATAGATAAAGCTGATTATATTCCTATTTATATGTATAAAAATGAAGCTTTAGGTTTAAGAAATATGAAATTATTAGATATTGAAAAAAACATTCAAGATTATGAATCTGGTGTTAGTACAGATATTGACGAATCAACTTATAATTTTTTAAAAACTCAATTAGATAAAATAACTAGTATTGTTGGTCCTGAATTTTAAAAATTTGCCAAAAGAGGCGGTCTTTTTTAGCAAGTTTCTTATTAAATTCTAAACAAATGAAAAATAAAAAGAAATTTGCCAAAAAGACCGTACTCTTTGGCAAATTTTGAACAATTTTTAGTTTAACATATCTTTTCTTTTTAACCACCATGTTACTAAAAGTGTAAGTACAACAGATATAAATATCATTACTGCAAACCCAAATGGACTATGTTGAAATGGTAATTCCACATTCATTCCCCAAAAGCTTGAAATCATAGTTGGTACAGCAAGTACAATAGTTATTGAGGTTAGGAATTTCATTACTCCATTTAAGTTATTAGAAATTATTGAAGCATATCCATCCATTGTACCATTTAAAATATTGCTATATATTTGTGCCATTTCAATTGCTTGTCGGTTTTCGGTAATTGCATCTTCTAGTATTTCTTCATCATCTTCATATAATTTTACAATTTTCCCTCTCGCTGCTTTTTCCATGACAATTTCATTAGATTTAAGTGATGTTGTGAAGTAAACTAGACCTTTTTCTAAGCTTAATAGTTTTAAAAGTTCTTTATTTTTCATGGAATTTTTTAATATGTATTCTGCAATTTCTGTTTCTTTATTTATTTGTTTTAAGTAATATAAAAAATATGAAGAATTTAAATATAAAATTTGGAAGATAAATCTAGTTTTTTTATAAGTTTGGAAATTTTTTACCTTTTTCTTTTCAAAGTCTTCTATTACTTTATTTTTTCTTAAAGATACTGTAAGGAAATAGTCGTCTCTTACTACTATCATACCTAATGGCATAGTTGAATATATATCATTTTCTTCATCATTTTCTTCACTTTTTTCTATTATGGGAACATCAACAACAAAAAGCGTTGTATTGTCATCATCTTCGTGGTCAATTCTTGCTTTTTCTTCAAAGTCTAAGGCATCTCGTATAAAGTCTTCTTGTATATTAATGTTCTCACATACTTTTTTTATTTCGCTTTCCGATGGATTTACTAAATTAATCCATGCTCCCTTTTTAAATTCTTTAATTTCTTCAAGTTTGTTTGTTTCCATATCTGTACAATATATTTTTAGCATATCCATCACCTCTTTTTTTATTTTTTCAACATTATTATTGTAGTCTTTTTATGAAGTTTTGTCAATTACTTTTGATGATTTACATAATTTTGTAAAAAGTGCCATTAAGGTTTAAATACACCTATCACTTGACAATATCAAATTCTTTATATATACTGAGTATATATAAAGAAAGGTCTGATATAAATGAAAAAATTAATTATTAATGTAAGAGGTATGTCTTGTGAAGGTTGTGAAAATAGAATTAAAAATTCTGTTGAGGCTATAGATGGTGTTGAAAGTGTTTTAGCTAGCCATAAAGATGGTTTAGTAACAGTTGTTGCAGAAGATTCAGTTGATGAAAATACAATTAAAGCTAGAATTGAAGATATTGGTTTTGATGTTATTTAATGTTTGATTTTTATAATATCTCTTTTTTTTCGATTAATGTTTCTTGATGCCATTCCTAATATAAACCAAAATATCGGTGCAATTCCTATTGTGCTAATATTGAAAAATGCTTGTGTTAGATAGCTAATAATAACAATTATATATATTGCTATTACTTTATGCTTTAACATTTTTTTCACTCCACTAATTAAAACCATACCTATAAAAGTTAAATAAGCTAGCAAAGCTGGTATTCCCATTGTTGCAGCTATTTGTAAGTACTCATTATGTGCTTTATCTATATATAAATAACTTTTTGCAATAAAATTACTATTTTCTTCTGGTAATATTTGTTCTAACCCACTACTTAAAGCATCTACCCCACAGCCTAATATTGGTACTTTTTCAACTAATTTTATTGTTATTTTCCAAATTCCAATTCTTCCAGTTCCCATTTCATCACTTAATCCTATTTTAATAGCTTGTTTTATGTCTGTTACCATAGAATTAATTTTATTAGGTATTCTTTGGTTACTGTCTATTAAATCTATAATTGTGAAACATACAATAACAATAATAATTAGAATAGAAAATCTTTTCCAATAGTTTTTATTTTTTTGAATTATCAAATATGTTATTATTAATATTATGCTTATAAAGAAAGCTACAAAAGAACTTCTTGCCGCACATGCTAACATTGCACTAAAGCTAGCAATACTGCCAATATAGTAGATTATTCGATTTTTAAAAATTGCCCCTAATATAAATGCCGGCAAAACAATGCTTACAAAGCTTCCCATGAAATTTGTGTTTCCAAATGTACCATTTGCTCCTTTTGCAAATATTGGAGGTAATTTAATATTATTTCCTACCAAAAACTGTATTATTGCAAATATACATATTGAAATATATATTATTGATAATGCAGGTATGAATTTTTTATAACTTTTAAAATAATATTTGCTATTATAGTATATTAGAACATATGTGATTATTGTTAATAATCCTTCATATCTGTTTTCTTCTCCAATTATTGATTTATTAATATCTTTAGAAAATATTGTACTTAGTATAGCTAATGTTCCAAAAATTAAAATTGGAATATCCATTTTGTCAAATTTTATTTTATTAATTCCTATTAATGTTGTAATGAGTAATATAAATCCACATACTAATAATATAATTATTTTTACTATATTATATTCTCCCCATGTATTTGGTATTATTGCTATTGGAACAATAAATAATATTATACTTAATACTATTGTTACAATTTTATCTTTCATGTTTTGTTTCCTTCTTTATATTCTTAATTTATTTACACAATTTTCTAGTTCACTTTCTGAGATTGATGAAGAAAGTCTTTCTCTATTTAACCATTTTGTTTCTTTTGAATATGGTGGTTTTAATTCATTATTTAAACCATCATATCATAAAAACAAATAAATTTCAATTTTCATTTATCAATTTCTATTATTTTAGGTAAACTTATTTAAAGAAGTTTACATTTTTTTAAATTTATTATATAATAGGATAATAACGTTATTTTAGTTAAAGAAGGTATATAAAGTATGAAACAAGAATTAAACTTTGGAGTAGGTTTTGTAACAGGTCGTTCTAATGTTTGTAAAGTTATAAATAGTTATTACAAGGATATGTTAGAGCAAATAAAAAAATATGATAAAAACATAAATTTGACTATCTTTATTTTGTTTGATACAGAATATCAACATACTCGCAGAGAAGAATTTTATAATCTTGACAAAAATGTATTCAATGAAATTACTGTAAAATATATTACTCCTGAATGTATAAAAAACGAAATAAAGTATTTGTCTAAAAAAAATAATATGAGTTCAGAAGACTTAGAATTATTTTTTGGTCATGGATATGCTAGAGGAAGAAATACAATTATGTATTATGCTTTAAAGCAAAAGATGGATTACCTTTTATTTTGGGATGATGACGAATATCCAGTAGCTATAGTTAAAGAACATGGAAAAAACATATGGATTAAACAAGATAATATTTTAGAACATATAAAATTTATGGAACAACATAACGTTGATGTTACAGTTGGATTCCATTGTGGATATATTTCACCAATCCCATATATAAATCTTAATCAAAATTTTACAGAAGAAAATTTAAAAGATTTTATTGAAGTAATTAGCAATGATATTATATCTTGGGAATCGATTAAAGAAAAGATGCAAAATAATAATGGTGTTACATTTGCAAATTTAAAACAAGCTAAAGGAATTGGTTATTCTGAAATTAAATTAGATGGGGTTGGTAAATGGATAGCAGGATCTACTTTGTGTTTGAATCTTAATAATATAAACAAAATTCCTGCATTTTATAATCCTCCAAATGCTAGAGGCGAAGATACTTTTTTCTCAACAGCATTAAATAATTCTAAAGTTTTTAAAATACCAGTATATCATTTTCATGATGGATTTTTAAAATATACTTGTATTATGGAAGGCAATTATCCAAAAAGCTTAAGACAAATTAGTATAAAAGAACAATCTATAAACTGCCGATTTTTAAAGGCTTCTTTAGGTTGGATAAGATATAAACCGTTATTACTATACATAAAAGATAGAAAAAGTTATAAAAAAGAAATAGCAGATATAAAATCTAAATTAAAACTAATAATTCCCAAATTAAATAGCATTTTTGAAGATAATTGTTTTTCTTCTCTACAAGTAGAATTAGAAAAATATGATAAAAATGTTGTTAATCATTATAGAGATTATGAAAAAACTAATGAGATTTGGAATTTTTTAAAAAATTTGAATTAAGGAAAACAGTGGGAACTAATAAATTCCCTAAAAATAAGCAAAAAAAGAGATTTTAGATACTCAAAAAATAATATACTGGTTGTCAAGATGAGCAAAACAGAGTGTGGTGTGTCGTTTCTTTATGAAGGGGGGCGATGCACATGAGGCAAAGCTAAATGTGGTGTTTTTTTATTTTTGCTTTATTATTAATTTTATTATCTTCAAACAGTCCAAAATTTGATAGTTTATATATAGACACTATCCATTCTACATCATTATACATCCTTTGATACGTTTCTTGTCCATTCTTTATTTTTATAAATTTTAGCACTCTTCTATTGACATTGCTAAAAACTTATGTTATTATATATTCATAAAAAATAAAAGATATCTTTTAATAATTAAATATGTGTTACCTAACAGGTGTCAACACATAGAAATGAAAGGAAGGCGATTTATATGATGATGATACCAAGAAGAAAGAATGAATTTGATTTATTAGGAGAAATGTTTGAAGATCCATTTTTTACAGAGAATGAAAGCAAAATTATGAGAACAGATATTAAGGAGAAAAAAGATAAGTACTTAATTGATATTGAATTACCAGGATATCAAAAAGAAGATATAAAGATAGATGTAGAAGATGGATATTTAACAGTTCATGCAGAAACGAGTTCTAACAAAGAGGAAAAAGAAGATGGAAAATTTATTAGAAAAGAAAGATATGTAGGCTCATGTTCAAGAAGTTTTTATGTAGGAAATGAAGTACAAAATGACGATGTAAAAGCTTCTTTCAAAAATGGAATGTTAAAAATAGAAATTCCAAAAAAGGACGAAAAGAAAAAATTGCTTGATAAAAAATATATACAAATTGATGGAGAATAATATATTAACAGTATAAACAAAAAAACTTGGATATCCAAGTTTTTTTGTGTTTTATTATTTATAAAAGCAGTTGCTAATCCTTGTGTATTTGATATTCTCCAGTAATTTTTCCCTATATAGGAACTATGGTGAGCCATCGGGGGGTCGAACCCCGGACCTTCAGATTAAGAGTCTGCTGCTCTACCAACTGAGCTAATGGCCCATCTGTATTATTAATGCTTTTTAATTATATTATCTTTTTTGCTTATTGTCAATAGTTAAAGACTACTAAAAAGTACAAAAGCCCCTAGAAAATCTAAATTTCTAAAGGCTTTTTATTTTTT
>CAZASP010000043.1:0-4143 GCA_964487865.1 uncultured Clostridium sp.
AAAATTTACAAAAAATTCCAAAAAAATATAAAAAAGTATTGACAAAAAATGGAAATACGTGTATAATAAAAAGAGTTTAAATCAAATTAAATCATTTAAATAATTCAAAAATTTAAAAAATCCAAAAGTAAAAAATTTAAATTATCAAATTATTTTAATCTTTGAAATTCATAAACATTAAAATCTTATATAGTTTAAACATCTGAGGTCATTCTTTATTGTAATCCGAAATTTTAAAATGTAAATTTTTTCGTGTACAACCCCCTAAAAAAATATGAAACTCCACATCATCTCTAATTATAATCCCTAAATGACCTCAGATATTTAAGCTATATAAGTAGAAAGGAAAAAATGTTAGCAATAACCAAAAGCATTGCTTTGCATGGCTTAGAAGGATATCTAGTATCAATACAAGTAGATATTTCTAATGGTTTGCCAGACTTCCAAATAGTTGGCTTGCCAGATACCAGTGTAAAAGAGTCAAAAGAAAGAGTAAAAACAGCAATTAGAAACTCTAATATAGAATTTTTAAGTCGAAAAATCATTGTAAATTTATCTCCTGCAAATACAAAAAAAGAAGGCTCCATGTTTGATTTACCAATATCAATAGGAATTTTAATTGCCAATCAAAATGTTAAAAATCCAAATTTAAAAGAAATATTAGAAAAAACCATTTTTGTAGGTGAGTTATCACTAAATGGAAATATAGAAAAAATCAAAGGAATTTTACCTATTTGCATTGAAGCTAAAAAATTAGGAATGGAAAGAATTATATTGCCAAAGCAAAATGCAGAGGAAGTTAGTATGCTTAAAGACATTGAAATATTGCCAGTTAATAACTTAAAAGAAGTAATACAATATCTAAGTGGAAAAGAGAAAATCCATCCACTAAAAATGTCAAAGCTTAATCTAAAATTTGATAATGAATATGAAATTGATTTTTCAGAAGTAAAAGGACAAGAAAACGTAAAAAGAGCATTAGAAGTAGCAGCAAGTGGAGGGCACAATTGCCTGTTTGTTCGGACCGCCTGGTTCAGGGAAAACAATGCTGGCTCGTCGATTACCTACAATTATGCCAGAATTAAAATTGGAAGAGGCTCTTGAAGTAACTAAAATTTATAGCATATTAGGTTTAACATCAACGCAAAAACCACTGATTATGCAAAGACCTTTTCGTAATCCACATCATACAATTACACCGGCATCATTAGTAGGAGGTGGTGCAAATCCAAAGCCACGGAGAAATTAGTATGTCACATCTAGGAGTGTTATTTTTAGATGAACTACCAGAATTTAATCGAAGTGCCTTAGAAGCTTTACGATTGCCTTTAGAAGATAAAAAAGTAACAATTAGTAGATTAAATACAACAGTTTCATATCCTTGTGAATTTATGCTAATGGCAAGTATGAATCCCTGTCCTTGCGGATATTATGGAAGCAAAGAAAAAAAGTGTTCTTGTAGACCCGAACAAATAAAAAAATACATACATCAAATTAGTGGACCACTTTTAGACAGAATTGATATTCATATTGAAGTAAATCAAGTTAAATATGAACAATTAGAAAACAAAGAAAAAATTGAAACATCGCAAACCATCAGAGATAGAGTAAATCAAGCAAGAAAAATACAATTAGAAAGATATAAAAACTATAATATATCTACAAATTCAGAATTGACACCACAATTAATTGAAAAATTTTGTGATTTAAATATCACTAGTAAGAAAATGTTAGAATTAGCATTTAATAAATTAGGATTTAGTGCAAGAACTTATAGCAAAATTTTAAAGTTAGCAAGAACAATTGCAGATTTAGATAAGTGTGAAAAAATACAAGATGAACATTTAGCAGAAGCAATTCAATATAGAAGTTTAGATCGAAAGTATTGGTATGATAATTAATAATAAAGAGGTGATTAAATTACAAATTATAACCATAGGTGATAAACAATATCCAGAGAAACTAAGAAGTATAAAAAATCCACCTAAAAAATTATATGCAAAGGGAAATATAGATTTATTGAAAACCAATACAATATCAATAATTGGTTCGCGAGCATGCTCAGAAAATGGAGTTAAATTAGCTCGTCAATTTTCAAAAGATTTAGTGTATCAAGGAATTACTATTGCAAGTGGTATGGCTGTTGGTATTGATACAATTGTTCATGAAACTACTTTACAAGAAAATGGAAAAACTATAGCTGTATTAGGAAATGGTTTCAACCACATTTTTCCTAAAGAAAATATAAATTTGTATAAAAAAATTATAGAAAGTGGAGGTCTTGTAATTACAGAATATCCACTAAATGAAGAAGCAAGATCAAAAAATTTTTTAGAAAGGAATAGAATTGTAAGTGGTTTAAGTATAGGAATTCTAGTTGTTGAAGCAGCATATAGAAGTGGGACAAGTGTAACTGCTAAATTTGCAAGACAGCAAGGAAGAAAAATTTTTGCATTACCACATGAAGTAAATGATATACATGGAGTCGGTACAAATCGATTAATTATGGAAGGTGCAAAAATTGTAACAAATGTAGAAGATATAATAAAAGAATTTCCATTTTTATCATATAAAAAGCCAATTGAAAAAGAAAAAGCTATAATTAAAGAAGTTAGAAAAATATGTAAAAATAAAGAATATAATGAGATTTATAAACTCATTACACAAGAGCCAATTTCTATTGATGAAATTCAACAAAAATCAAATAAAAATATAACACAAATAAATCATATTTTATTTATGCTAGAATTAGAAGGATATATAAAAAAAGTAGTAGGAGGATATAAATGTATTTTAGAAAAGAAATAGGAAAATGGGGAGAAAACTTGGCATGTGAATACTTAGAAAAAAATAACTATAAAATTATAGAAAGAAATTTTTATTGTAGACAAGGTGAAATAGATATTATTGCTAAAGATACTAATAAAAACGAATTAGTATTTTTAGAAGTAAAAACACGTTCAAATTTTAAGTATGGAAATCCAGCAGATAGTGTAGATAAAGAAAAGACTAAACATATGGTACATGCAATAAAATATTATATTTATAAAAATGCTATAAAGAATATACCAATTCGCCTTGATGTAGTAGAAGTATACATTGCACAAAGTTGCAAAATTAATCACATAAAACAAATATTGTAATAGTCTATTATTGCAAAATCAAATATTGTATTATATAATTTCTACAAATTACATTAAAAAAGGAGAAAAAATAATGTTTAATTTAATAAAAGACGAATTTGAAGAAAACTCAGAAGATATTTTAAAATCAATAAATAAAATGTTAGCTACTAAAAAAGAAAAAGAAGCAGAATTAAAAGGAAAACTCTTTGTTATTGATGGGACAGATGGAAGCGGTAAACAAACTCAATTTACTAAACTACAAGAACGATTAACGAAAGATGGAATATCTTATAAAACTGTAAGTTTTCCTAACTATGATAGCCCAAGTTCATCATTAGTAAAAATGTATTTATCTGGAGAATTTGGAGATGATCCAAAGCAAATAACACCATATGTAGCTTCAACTTTTTATGCAGTTGATAGATATGCAACATTCAAAAAAGGTTATAAAGATTATTATGATAAAGGCGGAATTATATTAGCTGATAGGTATACTACTGCTAATATGGTACATCAAGCAGGAAAAATAAAAGATAAAGAGGAAAGAAAGAAATTTTTGGATTGGTTATGGGATTTTGAATTTAATTTGTATGGACTACCAATTCCAACAGAGGTATTTTTCTTAAATATGCCAGTTGAAAAATCTCTAGAACTTATTAAAAATAGGGAAAATAAATTTACACATGAAACCCAAAAAGATATTCATGAAAGAGATAAAAATCATCTTATAGATAGTTATAATGCAGCATGTGATGTAGCTAAGGATTATAATTGGTATGAAGTACAATGTGTTAAACAAAATGAAATAAGAAGTATAAAAGATATACATGAAGAAATATATGAAGAAATCAAAAAACATATATAAATAAAAACAAAAGAGAGTACAAGAAAAAATGAGAAAAACAAAGATAAAACAAAAACAAGAAGAATAAACGAGAATTGAAATTATATCATAAACTTAAATGAAATTTGGAATATTTATCCAAAAATATTATAATATATATTGATGGTGCATTAT
>CAZASP010000043.1:4153-10113 GCA_964487865.1 uncultured Clostridium sp.
TAGTCATACAAACTTTACGAGGGTGGGGCTAAAAATCCACTAAAGGGCATATCGTTGAAGTTTCTTGTTTTTGCGCGAAATGCCAGTTTTGCGTGTTAGCAGGGAGTAAAGGAATTAGGGTATTATGTAATGGCATACATGAGAATCCCTGATTTCGTTGAGACTTAAACAAATTGTTTAAGTGAAACCTATGTTGAGTGCCAAGACACAAAATACATAGAGTAGTCTGTCTTGAGTGAAAGTATTGGGATTATCTAAATAGAAATAAAATTCAATTTAGGCCAAATTAATTTTATTTTTGGATTATGAAATTGCTTTTGCAAAAAAGACTAGTAAAGTAACAAATGTATGTTAAGGAAAACTTCTAGAATGTTTGCTATATAAAATAGCTAAAAAGGTCTAGGGATTAAGGTGCAGATTTAAGTGGCGATCTGGTGTCTATTGTAAATAAAAATAGATATTTCCCTTAAACGGAAACGGTTCTAGCAGTAATGCTAAGCGGGGAATAGAGAAATTCAACCAGACCTAAACTGTAAAATTTACTTAGACTTTTACCATCTAAACAAACAAAAAGAAACAAAAGTGATAGGTATAACCTGTCACTTTGTTTTAAAAAGGAGAAAATTAATGAATAATACTCAAGAAAGTAAAGATAATAAAAAAGACTACTCAAATATAAAATGGTTTGTACAAATATTTATAATAACCTTTATATTGTCTATTATTTTTTCATATATATCAACAAATGGAGTATCAAAATTAAATATAGTTCCTGCTATACTAATATTAATACTTGTTATAGCTATTGGTATTTTCTTTGATATTATAGGAGTAGCAGTAACAGTTGCTAATGAACATGAATTCCATGCAAAAGCAACAAAAAAAGTAAAAGGTTCAAAAGACTCACTAAAATTAATAAAGAATGCACCAAAAGTAGCTAATATTTGTGCGGACGTTATTGGAGATATTTGTGGTGTATTAAGTGGTGCTATTAGTGCATTAATAGCCATAAAAATTACTGATCAATTACACCTAAATTTTAATTTACAATTTATATTAAGTGCATTAGTAGCGGCATTAACAGTTGGTGGAAAAGCTTTAGGAAAGGGAATTGCAAATAGTCATTCTACTCCAATTGTTCATGCTGTTGGAATTATTTTAAACAAATTTAAAAAGGATTAAATAAATATATAATGTATATACTTAAGCAAGAGAAAGTATGAGGTGATACAATGAAAGCTTTAATTACAGGTGCATCTTCAGGAATAGGACGAGATATGGCAAGAGTACTTGCTAGCAAAGGGTATGATTTAGTATTAGTAGCTAGAAACGAAGAAGAATTAACAAAATTAGCAAATGAATTAAAAGAAAAAAATAAAATTGAAGTACAAACAATAGCAATGGACTTATCCATTGTAGAAAACTGTAAAGAAATCCACAAAAAAGTGCAGGATGTGGATATCTTAATTAACAATGCCGGATTTGGAGATTGTGGTAATTTTACAAAAACATCTTTAGATAAAGAAATTAATATGATAAACACTAATATTGTTGCTTATCATATTTTAATGAAATTATATTTAATTGATATGCAAAAAAAAGGAAGCGGAAAAATATTAAATGTAGCATCAATAGCAGGATTTATGCCAGGTCCATTAATGTCCACATATTATGCTACAAAAGCATATATAGTAAGAATTTCTGAAGGTATTAGGGA
This sequence comes from uncultured Clostridium sp., assembly GCA_964487865.1. Taxonomy (GTDB): domain Bacteria; phylum Bacillota; class Clostridia; order TANB77; family CAG-508; genus CAG-269. Next base: position 5,871 of record CAZASP010000043.1, read on the forward strand.
AGAATTAAAAAAGGAAAAATCAAATGTAAAAATTAGTATTTTATGTCCTGGTCCAGTTAGCACTAATTTTAACAAAGTAGCAAATGTAAAATTCCACGCAAGAGAAGCAAATAGCATGTCAGTTGCAAAATATGCTATTAAAAAAATGGAACAAGGAAAGTTTTATATTGTTCCAGGATTAGATATTAAATTAGCAAGAGTAGGAGCAAAATTAGCACCAGCTTCACTTGTTAGCAAAATTACCTATCAAATTCAAAAAAGAAAATTATAAAAAATTACAATTCACAGTCCACAAATTTTAATGTATTGACAAACGCAAACAAACATTCTATAATAAAACTGGTGATACTATGGAAAAACAGATATTACATATTGATGTCAATAATGCATTTTTAAGTTGGACAGCAGTAGAAATGTTAAAAAACGGAAGTAACATAGACATTAGAGAAATACCAGCAATTATAGGTGGAGACGAAACAAAAAGGTCAGGAATAGTACTTGCAAAAAGTATGAAGGCAAAAGAATTTGGAATTCATACAGCAGAAACTATTTATCAAGCAAAAATAAAATGTCCAACATTAAAAATCTATCCATCAAATTATAAAATTTACAAAAAATATTCAAATAACTTATATCAATTATTATTACAATATACAGACAAAATAGAAAGATTTAGTATTGATGAATGTTTTTTAGATATGACTCAATACCTTATGAAAGACTCATTATTAAATAAAGCAAAAGAAATAAGTAAACGTGTAAAAGAAGAACTAGGTTTTACAGTTAATATAGGAGTAGCACCAAACAAATTGCTAGCTAAAATGGCATCTGATTTTACTAAACCAGACAAAGTTCATACATTATATAAAGAAGAAATACCTCAAAAAATGTGGCCATTGCCAATTTCAAATTTATTTATGTTGGGAAAGAAAACAGTTCCACAATTATATAACATGCAAATAAAAACAATAGGAGATTTAGCAAAAACAGATAAAACAATTATAGAAAAGAAATTTGGTAAGCATGGTAAAATGATGTGGGAATATGCAAATGGAATTGACAATTCAGAAGTAAAATATCAAAAAGAAAGGCCGAAGGGAATTCGGGAATTCGGTTACATTACCACAAAACCTTACAGATATTAAGAAAATAGAAGAAATTGTATTAGCCTTAGCTGAGCAAGTATCATATCGATTAAGAAGATATAATTTACTAGCTAATACCGTAAATGTGCAATTAAGAACAAAAGATTTTAAAGACACATCACATCAAGGCAAATTAAAAGCATCAACATCGACAACAAAAGAAATTTATCAAAAGGCAAAAGAATTATTAGAGCAAATGTATCAAAAAGGAGTACCAATACGATTAGTAGGTTTAAGGGTTGATAATTTAAGTGAAAAAAAAGCACAACAATTATCTTTATTTCAAGATGAAGGAGATAAAAAACAAGAAAAACTAGATAAAGCAATTGATATTTTAAAACAAAAATATGGATATAATTCCATAACAAGAGCAGGAAAAATGAATATAGATAATATTTTAAAACTAAAAGATATAGATTAATAATAAAATCAGTATATATAAATGCAGAAAAAACACGAAAAAAAATAATAAAACTCGAATTATGTAATATAATATCAAATCAAAGAGAAAAATGCGATGAAAAAAGCTTGCAAACTCTATAAAATCATAGTATTATAGAAAAGCGAAGCACAAAGGAGAAGTGATGTTAACATGAAAGTTTTTTTCAATAGTACATTTATGAACAAAAAAGCATTAAATGATGCTGGTATTTTTCATCCAATAAAATTAGAATATTATAAAGTAATAAATGAAGATGAAATTATTAATAAAAGTAAAGCAAAATTTGGAATAGATATCATAAAAACTGAATACATGAAGAATGATACGAAAACAGAAAGTAAAGAAATACAATATATATCTAATGATGAAAATAAAATAGAAGAAATTTTAAGATTATTAAAAGAAAATGAAGTAACGCCAATAGCTGTTAATGATGTGTTAAGTGATTTTTCCAAGCAAATGCTACTAATATAGTATAAATTTTATATAAAAGACTTGCAAATTGTATAAAATTAGTCTAGAATACATAAGTAAGCAAATATAAGGAGGATTACATGGCAGATAAATTAGTAATAGTTGAATCACCAGCAAAAGCTAACACAATAAAAAGATTCTTGGGCGGAAATACAAAAGTAGTAGCATCTATGGGACATATCAGAGATTTACCAAAATCAAAATTAGGTGTTGATGTAGAACATGATTTTGAGCCAGAATATATTAATATTCGTGGAAAAGGAGACTTAATAAAGTCATTAAAAAAAGATGCTAAGGAAGCTAAGAAAATATATATCGCAACTGACCCTGACCGTGAAGGAGAGGCTATTGCTTGGCATTTAGCAACAATTTTAGAAGATGAAAAAAATAAAATAACAAGAGTAACTTTTAATGAAATAACAAAAGGTGCTGTACAAAAAGCAATTAAAGAACCAAGAGATATTGACATTAATTTAGTAGATGCACAACAAGCAAGACGTGTTTTAGACAGAATAGTAGGATACAAAATAAGTCCAGTTTTATGGAAAAAAGTAAAAAGAGGATTATCAGCAGGACGTGTGCAATCTGTTGCTGTGAAATTAATAGTAGATAGAGAAGAAGAAATTGAAAACTTTAAACCAGAAGAATACTGGAATTTATATGCCCATTTACAAGATAAAGAAAGTAAAAAAGAATTTATAGCAAAATTCTATGGAAAAGAGAATAAAAAATTAGAAATTCATTCAGAAGAAGAAACAAACAAAATATTAAAAGATTTAGAAAAAGCAAAATACATCGTAGAAGAAATTAAAAAAGGAGAGAAAAAAAGAAATCCTGCTCCACCTTTTACTACTAGTACAATGCAACAAGAAGCTTCTAGAAAATTAGGTTTTACTTTAAAGAAAACAATGTCTATTGCACAAGGTTTGTATGAAGGAGTTAAAATACCAGAAAAGGGTTCTGTTGGTTTAATTACTTACATGAGAACAGACTCTACAAGAATTTCTGAAGAAGCAAGAAGCGCTGCAAAAGAGCATATTGTAGCAACTTATGGAGAAAATTACTATGAAAATAGGTATTATAAAACTAGTAAAGACGCACAAGATGCACATGAAGGTATAAGACCAACTTATGCTGATTTAGAACCAGAGTCAATAAAAGATTATCTAAGTAAAGACCAATACAAATTATATCAATTAATCTATAATAGATTTATGGCTAGCCAAATGAGAGCAGCTATTTATGACACTATGGCTGTTTCTATAAATGCAAATGGATACACTTTTAAAGCAAATGGTCAAACACTAAAGTTTAAAGGATTTATGACTTTATATGTAGAGGGTACAGATCAAAAAGAACAAGAAATTGAAGGAATGTTACCAGACTTAAAAGAAAAACAAGAACTAAAATTAAAGAAAATGGAATCAAAGCAAAGCTTTACAGAACCGCCACCAAGATATACAGAAGCAAGCTTAGTAAAAGCATTAGAAGAAAAAGAAATAGGAAGACCTAGTACTTATTCACCAATCATAACAACCATTTTAGAGAGACGATACATTGAAAAAATTCAAAAACAACTAGTACCAACAGATTTAGGAAAAATAGTAAATAAGTTACTCACAGAAAACTTTACAGATATTATTAATGTAGAGTTCACAGCCAAAATAGAAAATGAATTTGATGAAATAGCTAACCGGAAAAGAAGAATGGAAAAAAATGATTCGTGAATTCTATGGACCATTTGAAGAAGAAATTAAAAAGGTTGAAAAAGAATTAGAGCATGTAGAGTTAGTTGACGAAGTATCTGATGTACAATGTGAAAAATGCGGAAGAATGATGGTTTACAAATATGGAAAATATGGTAGATTCTTAGCATGTCCTGGATATCCAGAATGTAAAAATACAAAACCAATAATAGAAACTATTGATGTACCATGTCCAAAATGTGGTGCAAAAGTACAAGTGAGAAAAACAAAGAGAAAAAGAAACTATTATATTTGTGAAAATAATCCAACTTCTTGCGACTACATTTCTTGGAACAAACCAAAAAAAGGTGAAAAATGGAATCCGGATGATTCAGTAGAATTAAAAAAAGAAACGACTAAAAGAAAAACAAGAAGAACAGGAAAGAAAACAACTAAAAAATAAACATTTAAATATAAAGTAAGAGATAATTACATTT
>CAZASP010000044.1:0-10089 GCA_964487865.1 uncultured Clostridium sp.
AACCTATGACCCCCTGCTTGTAAGGCAGATGCTCTCCCAGCTGAGCTAAGCGACCGTTTCGTCTTTCGACGTGTTTTATTATACTAATATTTAAGGAAATTGTCAAGTATTTTTTAAATTATTTTTGTTTATTTTGTATTGTATTTAATTTTTTACTTGACGTTTTATTTTGTATTTTTTAATTATTTTCTAAGTTTTGCTCCTAATGTATTTTCTAGTTCTGAAATTATAATATCCATAATAGTATTTACTTCTTCATCACTTAATGTTTTTGTCTTATCACGGAAGATTAAAGAATATGCTACACTTTTTTTGTTTCCTCCTAATTTTTCGTTTCTATAAATATCAAACAATTGGATGCTTTCTAATAGTTTTTTAGCCTTTTTCATTATTACTTTTTCTATTTGTCCAACTTCTACTTGTTCATCTACAATAACAGCTATGTCTCTTTCTACTGCTGGAAATTTTGGTACTTCTGTATATTTTTTATTTTCCCTTGCATATTTTACTAGTTTGGTTATATTTAATTCTGCTATATAAGTTCTTTTTTCTATATCATAGTTATATAAAACCTCTGGATGTACTTCTCCTAATGTAGCTATACAGTCTTTTCCTATTTTAATGTTTGCACATCTTCCTGGATGATAAGAGGCATTTTTTGTTTCTTTTTCAACGTCATAATGGTTAATATTTATTGCTTCTAGGATATTTTCTATATTTCCTTTTAATGTATAGAAATCTTCATTTTCTCCATACATTCCAATGGTCAAAATTTCCTCTTGCAAAGGAACTTCACCATTTTCTATTTCTTGTTTTTCATTTTTATAGCTTCTGGCTAATTCAAATAATTTTACATCTTGATTTTTCTTATTATTATTAATTGCTAATGTTTGCATTATACTCGGTATAGTAGATAATCTCATTAATTTATACTCATCACTTAATGGGTTTTGTATTGTGATTGCATGTTTTACTTTATCACTACTGATATTTGATAATTTTAAGTCTTTTGGACTTATAAATCCGTATGTATAAATTTCTGAAAAGCCACTATTTACTAATGTTTCTTTTACTTTTTTTTCAATGTTTTGTTGTTTGTTTCTAATACCCAAAGTTGTGTCTGCTTTTACTAAAGTAGATTCTAGTTTATCATATCCATAGAATCGTCCTATTTCTTCTGCAATATCTGCTACAAATTCTAAGTCTACTCTAAAATAAGGACTAATTACTACATCATTTTCTACTTTAATATCTAATTTTTTCAATATAGATATCATTTCTTGTTTTGTTAAATTTGTTCCTAATAGACTATTTATTCTTTCAACCTCTAATGGTATTTTATTTAGCTTTTGTTTAGTTGGATAAACATCAATTTTTCCGTCTACTGCTTCTCCGGCTCCTATTAGTTCTACTAATTCAACAGCTCTATTAGCTGCCCTTAATGCATTTTCTTGAGATAAACCTTTTTCAAATCTAGATGAACTTTCTGTTCTTAATCCAACTTTTTTTGCAGTTTTTCTTACACTGGCACCATTAAATACTGCAGATTCAAATACAACTGTTTTTGTATCTGCTTCAATTTCAGAATTTAGTCCTCCCATTACACCTGCTATTGCAACTGCTTTTTTATCATCTGCTATAACTAAATTATCTTCATTTAATTCTCTTTCTTGTTCATCTAATGTTATTATTTTTTCTCCATTTTTTGCTCTTCTAACTGTTATATGCTTTCCTTGAATTGAATTGATATCAAATGCATGCATTGGCTGACCCATTTCTAGCATAACATAGTTGGTTATATCAACAATATTGTTTATACTTCTTACTCCACATGCTCTTAACCTTCTTGTTAACCATTTAGGAGATGGGCCAATTTTAACATTTTTAACTACTCTTGCAATATAACGATAACATAAATCTGGTGCAGTAATATCAACTTTTAATCCTTCAATTTCTTTTTTATCTGGAACAATCATTTCATCTATATTTTTTCTTGGATTTTTAAATGGTTTTCCAGTAGATACTGCTACTTCTCTTCCTAATCCTTCAATTGACAAACAGTCTGGTCTATTTGGAGTAATCTCAAAGTCAATAATATCTTCTTCTAATTCTAGAACTTCTACGATATCTTTTCCTAAATATTTTTCATATTCTTTTGGTAGAATCATTATTCCATCTTCTATTTGGTCTGGATAATCTGATAAACTTAAATTTAATTCTCCAATAGAACACATCATTCCGCAAGAGTCCACTCCTCTTAATCTTCCTGTTTTTATATTAACACCATTTGGAAGGCTCGCTCCATCTTTTGCAATTGGTACAATATCTCCTTCTTTTATGTTCTTTGCACCTGTTACTATTTGTAAAGTTTCGCTTCCAACATCTACTTTTGTTACTACTAATTTATCTGCATCTGGATGCTTTTTTATTTGCAGAATTTTACCTACAACTACATTTTTTATATCATTTCCTAGTTGTTCAATTGTTTCTACCTTAGATCCTGTCATTGTTAAAATATCACCTAATTTAACTGCATCTATATCTATTTCACTATATTCACTTAACCATTCTACACTTGCTTTCATTATTTTTCTCCTTTAATATATCTATTTTTATCTCAAATTAAAATCTCTATAACCTTTGTTTTTTTTGATAATCCCCACATTGTTTTTGGGCAATATGACTAAAATTGTTTTAAAAATCTAACATCATTTTCAAATAGTAATCTCATATCTTCAATTCCAAATTTTGCCATTGCAATTCTTTCTACACCGAATCCAAATGCAAATCCAGAATATTCTTTGGGGTCTATTCCACAATTTTTTAATACATTAGGATGAACCATTCCACATCCTAATAATTCAATCCAACCTTCTCCTTTGCATACCTTACATCCTTTTCCTCCACATACAAAGCATGAAACATCTGCTTCTGCACTTGGTTCTGTGAATGGAAAATGATGTGGTCTAAATCTTATTTTTGTATTTTCTCCTAGACATTTTTTTGCAAACATTTCTAATGTTCCTTTTAAATCTGTCATAGATATATTTTTATCAACTACTAATCCCTCAATTTGATGGAATACTGGTGAATGGGTGCTATCTACACTATCAGAGCGATAAACTGCTCCAGGACAAATAATTTTTATTGGTGGTTTCTGTTCCTCCATAACTCTTACTTGAACAGGAGAAGTTTGACTTCTTAAAACAATATTTTCGTTAATATAAAAGGTATCTTGTAAATCTCTTGCTGGATGGTCTGGAGGTGTATTTAATTTATCAAAGTTATAAATTGCCTTTTCTACCTCTGGTCCATCTGCTATTTGATATCCCATTCCTAAAAATATCTCTTCAACTTCATCAATAATTTGTGTAATTGGATGTAAAGTTCCTAATTTGATTTTTTTGCTTGGTTCAGTTACATCAATATTTTCATTTTCTAACCTTTTTTCTAATTCTTGTCTTTTTAATTCTTTTTCTTTTTCTTGAATAATTGCTTCTAACTCATCTCTTACTTGATTTACTAAACTACCAATCATAGGTCTTTCTTCTGGTGCAATAGAGCCCATTCCTCTTAATACAGCTGTTAGTTCACCTTTTTTCCCTAGATATTTTACTTTTAATTCATTTAACTCTTTTTCATCTTTGCAATTACTAATTTCTTTTATTGAACTTTCTTTTATTTTTTTAATTTGCTCTTTCATTACTTTCATTCCTTCCTAAGTTTTCTCTAGTTAAGGTTATAATTAATAAGGTCGATAAGTTTTTGTTTCTTTATATTTTCCGTACTGAGGCTTACTAGAATATTCTTCTAATAATATTTGTTTTTTGAGTTTTTTTCTGAATTTTATTTTGATTTTATCAAACAATGTATTTTTATTTTCAAATTTAAAAGTTATGATATAAACACCAAAATCATTTAAGCTTAATGTTACTTTTATGTTTTTATTTGGAAAATCTTTTTTAGTCTCATCAATGCTTTTTTGTATTTCTTCACTACTATAAATTCTAGAATCTAAATAATATTGTAAGTTTCTAGTCATTTCATTTTCACATCCTCACTATTGGAAAATTGTAAAAGCCATTTCGCCTTACTTTATTTTTTGACGAAATGGTGTTATTTACCATATTTTATATTTTACCATATTTTCTAATATTTTACAAGCTTTTATTCAATAGTTTTACTAAAAGGTGTAATTAGAGTCTGTCTCAAAAAATGACCAAAAAATTTAAACTTGTGACTGTCCCAAAACGGGACATCTAAACTACATACTCAATTTTATTGTTAGGAAAATATTTTTCCATTTGCTCACGTAAAAATATTTCTGCTTCGCTTCGTATGTTGTTCTTGTACCAATACTTTCCTCTTCCTCTACCTGTCATCATTTCTCTGTCGTATAAGTTTATTGCATTTGGAAAGGCTTCTTCATTAATTTTTATATGGACATAGCTATAAGTCATGAATATAATTTCGAAGAAGGCATCTTTTTTTACTTTTTCTGTTAATTCACTACTTAGTTGTTTTATTAGGTTGGAATATAGTTCTTTCCAGTTTTCTACCAAGATGACGGGTGCTATTAAGATACCTATTTTGTATCCTGCTTCTTTTAGGTCGTTTATTGCTTGTATTCTTCCTTTTAATCTTGATGTTCCAAATTCTACTTTATTGATGATTTCTTCTGGGTTTACACTCATTCTTATTGTTATTTTTCCTTGATGTTCTAATGGTAATATTGGTTCTACCATATCAAATTTTGTTGGAAAGGTTAGTTTTCCTTGTTTTGCATTTTTAAAATTTTCTATTGTCCATACTAAGTTATTGGTTATTGTGTTTTCTAATATTAAGTCACTATTGCTTCCTATTTCAAAGGTTAATTCTTTTTCTGATTTTTCAGAGGTTTTTATTATTTTTTCTAGCATTTCTTCTCTGTTTACAAATAAGCGTAAATATGCACATTTGTTGTAGTTGCATACTAAATAACAATACATACATGCTGCTGTACATCCAGATGATGTATATGGTACTAAGTAATCTGATGTTTTATGGTTTTCTACAAATTTATGTGTTTTCCTAATTCCTATTATTAAATTTCTTTTCATATCAGCAAATTCTTTATTGGATTTTTTTCTCATTTCCTCAATATTGTTATGATTTTCGATTTCCACTTTAGGAATATCTTTATATTTTTCCATTAATTCTTGTCCTAATGGATAGTTTACAATAGCTTTTTCAAAATAAATCGCTTTTGGTTTAAACATTTTGTTTCCTCCTATTTGGAGTTTATTCTAACCAAAAGCGATTTTTAATATTCAAGATGACTTCTTATTTCGTTTGCAAAATCATCCATTGTTTTTTCTGTGTAATCATTTTTAAATTTATACTCAAAAGTATATGGTGTATAATCAATACATCCTGAATCTCGTTTTAAAAAATACTCTTCAGAGATTTTATCTCTTTGCATTACTCTATTTTTTCTTTCTTCATATTCTGCTTGAATTAATATTTTTGTATTGCATTTTTCCCAATATTTGCTAATTGGTAATAAAGCCCATTCTAAGATAATGTATTCCCCTAACTCTTTTTCTAAAATTTCATCTAAAATTTCTTGCATGTATCCCCAAGTAACTTCTGTTAAAATATCCATTTTCTTTTTGTCAGAAAACACAATATTTCCAAGTTTTTTTCTGTCAATTTTTTCGTCATCATTCAAAATTTGTTTGCCAAAAATTTTGCATAATTTTTTTATTATATTTTCATTGCTTGTTGCTTTATGTCCGATTACATCTACATTAACCGTATTACAATTAATTTTTTTAGATAATACTTGTGTAAGTGTAGATTTTCCACTTCCAGATTTTCCAGTTATACCTATAATTTTCACGTCTTTCTCCTTTTTAAAGATGTTTTTTTTTCGTAAATCACAAAATCATAATCTAAATTATTTTCCTCATCTCTTTTTCCTTTTTCTCTACTTGTTTCTTTCCAAATTTCAGTATCAATTTTAGGAAAAAAGCTGTCTCCTTCAAATTTTTCATTTATTTCTGTTATATACATTTTTGTAACATAAGGCATTAATAAATTGTAAATCATACTGCCACCAATAACAAAATTTTCTTCTTCATTTTCTATATATTCTTGTATTTCTAACATAGAATGAACCACTTGTACATTTTCGTCTTTTATTTTGAAATTTGGATTTTGTGTAAATACAATGTGTTTTCTATTTGGTAAGACTTTTCCTAATGATTCAAAAGTCTTCCTTCCCATAATTATAGTATGCCCAGTTGTTAATTTTTTAAATCTTTTTAAGTCTTCTGGTAAATGCCATATTAGCTTATTATCTTTTCCTATGATATTATTTTTAGCTTTTGCTACAATTATACTTAACATTTATTATTTCTCCTTTTATTCTGCTACTGGAATTTTTCCTATTTTGACTTCTTTATTATAATCATATCCTTGAATTTCAAAGTCTTCTACTTTAAAATCATAGAAATTTTTAGTTGGATTATTAATTATTAATTTTGGATGAACGTCTTTTGCTTCTGCTTCTAATAACTTTTTAACTAATGGTATATGTCTATCATAAATATGACAGTCTCCTATATTATGTGTTAACGTTCCTACTTCTAATCCTGATACTTGAGCAAACATATATTGTAAAGCTGCATATTGCATTACATTCCATCCATTTGCTGCTAGCATATCTTGAGAACGTTGACTTAAAATTAGATGTAATTTTCCATTTTTAACTAACCATTGTGTACCATATACACATGGTTCTAAAGCCATGTCTTTTAATTCTTGATGATTAAATATATTTGTCATAATTCTACGGCTAGATTGGTCATTTTTTAATAAATACAAAACAAAATCTACTTGATCCATTTCCTTAATTCCGTCTTTTGTTTTAAATTGATATTTCTTCCCCATTTGATATCCATATGCTTTTCCTATTGTTCCTTCACTATCAGCCCATTGATCCCAAATATGAGAATTTAAGTCATTTATGTTATTAGATTTCTTTTGCCATATCCATAATACTTCATCTATTGCCCTTTTTACTGTTCCACTATTGTTTCTTAAAGTAATCATTGGAAATTCTTTTCCTACATCATATTTATTTGATACTCCTACTATTGATATATAATTAGCTTCTGTTCCATCTTCCCATCTAGTACGTACATTTGTACCTTCTGAAGAATATCCATTTTCAATTATTTCTTTGCATGTTTCTATAAAATGTTTGTCTGCTTGTGTCATTTTTATTCCCCTTTCTATTATTTTTTTAGAGTATATCATAAGGGAATTATGTTCGCAATATAATTACTCAAAAATTTTAATAACACTTTCTATATATAATTGTTCGTTCTCTTTTCTCAATTTTACTTTCTTTTTTGTAAACTTGTCCAAATTACTTTTTATCAATTCTTTTACACTTTCCTCCTCTAAACTAGAAACTTTTCCTATTTCTTCTTCAGAAATATTCCTTATAGTTATAGTATCATTCTCTGTTTGTGAATAGTCTTCTAAATACTCTACAATTTCTACTTCATACCCTGTATCTGTTTTTTCAATATTATTTAATAAAAATTCATCTTCTTGTTGGTCTAGTCCAACACTTGTTGCATAATATTTATCCGTTTCTTCATTATAAGTCAAATAATCTGTTCCCTCTTTTGGAAACTCTTTTGTCAATTTCTCTCCAAATAACTCTTGTTTTTTAGAATTGATTTGCTCATACGAAAATTCATAATCTTCTAAATTCTTTTTAATAGCCTCCCAAAGCCATGTTTCATCTGCTTGATTAATATCATCAAAACATGGTAAAGCTTCATTAGTTATTTCTTTCCACATGTATATTTTAACAAGATAAGTTTCAATTTGATTTATTTCTTCAACGCTTATATTATTGTTAGAACTTATTGTTACATTTTTATAAACTATCATTCCTACAAAAATTAAAATTAAAATTATTATTATTGCAATTAGTTTTTTCATCAATTTCCTCCTAATTTTGCTTTGTCAATTTTTTCTTTTTTTATATTCTATCATATATTGCTTTTTTATTTCAAGGGTTTTAAAGACTATATCAATATGCAGTAAAGTTTAATATATTTGAACACTATCTATATGTACCCATCTTATCTTTTTAAAATTATATTCTGAAATTGGCTTTTCAAAACTATCAAATGTATGAGATGCTATTTTTATTCCTTGTAATACAAATTTATTTTCTATGTTTACTATTACTAAAGTATGTGCAAATGTTTCTCCATCAAATGATAATTGTGCAATATCTCCAATTTCTATTTTGTTTTGTGTTGTTTCATATGCTTGTGGACCTATTCCTTTATTATTAATTAAAAACTTATATAGATATTCAACACCGCTCCACGAAGGAGATTTGTTGTTTCCATTTATGTAATACCATCCTAGTGTTTTTTGATAATTCATTTTTTTGCTTCCTGCATATATGCATTGTGAAACAAAACTTGTGCAGTCTCCTCCTACTGCATCAAAGTTGTAGTATTTTGGATTTCTGGAAAAAGCCCATTTTTTAGCATATTGTACTACAGCTGTTCTGTTATATTCTCTATATTTCATCTTGGATTCCTCCTCGATCAAATATATTGTAATAACTTAAAAATATGTTAATACTTACATTTTAATAGTCAAAATATTAAAATATATTATTTTTTTGTAACAATAAATAATATATTAATATTTTGACTATATGAATTTTATATTGGTTGTGTATTATAACAAAAATATGAAAACAGCAAAAGGATTTTGGTTTGTCCCAGAATCCTTATGCTGTTTCCTTTTCATCTTGATTGTCAGGTATTTGTCTTTTTTTCTTTACAACTGGTTTACGCACTGTTTTTTCTTCATTAATTATAGTCTCGGGAGCCGTGCTATTTAATACAGTATCTTTATTTATAATGCATTTTTCAATATTTGGATTTGAAGGTATTTCATACATTATATCTCTCATTATTTCTTCAATAATTGAACGAAGTCCTCTAGCTCCTGTTTTTCTTTCTATTGCTTTATCTACAATTGCTTCAATGGCTTCTGGTTCGAAAATTAACTCTACACCGTCTATTTGGAATAATTTTTGATATTGTTTTACTAATGCATTTTTTGGCTCTGTTAATATTTTTATTAATGCTTCTTTATCTAATTCTTTCAAAGTTGCAATTATTGGTAATCTTCCTATAAATTCTGGTATAAGTCCAAATTTTAATAAGTCTTGTGGTAATAATTCTCGGAAAATTTCATATTGCTCAAGTTCCTTTTTGCTTTTAATTTGGCTACCAAATCCGATAGCTTTTTCACCAGTTCTTTCTTTTATAATGTCTTCTAATCCTTCAAATGCTCCACCACATATAATCAATATATTTTCTGTATTAATTTGGATTAACTCTTGGTTTGGATGTTTTCTTCCTCCTTGTGGTGGTACAGAAGCAATAGTTCCTTCAATAATTTTTAATAATGCTTGTTGTACTCCTTCACCACTAACATCTCTTGTTATAGATGGATTTTCTGATTTTCTAGTTATTTTGTCAATTTCATCTATATATATAATTCCTTTTTCTGCTTTTTGAACATCTCCATCTGCTGCTTGAATAAGTTTTAATAAAATATTTTCTACGTCTTCTCCTACATACCCTGCTTCTGTTAAAGTTGTAGCATCAGCTATTGCAAATGGCACATTTAAAATTTTTGCTAGTGTTCTTGCTAATAAAGTTTTACCACATCCTGTTGGACCTAGCAATAATATATTACTTTTTTGTATTTCTACATCATCTTTTGAAGAGTTTTCTTCATGTGCTACTCTTTTATAATGGTTATAAACTGCAACAGATAACGTCTTTTTAGCTTCTTCCTGTCCAACAACATAGTCGTCTAATACTTTTTTAATTTCTTTTGGACTTGGAATATCATTTAATTCATTTACTGTATATCCCGCTTTTTCATCATCATATAATTCTGATTCTATTATACTTGTGCAAAGTTCTACACATTCATCACAAATGTATACTCCTGGTCCTGCTACTATTTTTTTAACATTTTCTTGTGCTT
>CAZASP010000045.1:0-9842 GCA_964487865.1 uncultured Clostridium sp.
GATGATTTAAGCATGGGACAAAGTACATTTATGGTAGAAATGATGGAGGTTGCAACTATTCTTAAAGAAGCTACTAGTAACAGTTTAGTAATTTTAGATGAAATAGGAAGAGGAACTTCTACTTATGACGGACTTTCTATTGCATGGGCAGTTGCTGAATTTATAGCTGACAAAGAAAAATGTGGTGCAAAAACGTTATTTGCAACTCATTATCATGAATTAACAGAATTAGAAAACAAATTAGAAGGAATAAAAAATTATTCAATAGCTGTAAAAGAAAAGGGAGAAGATATAATTTTCTTAAGAAAAATTGTAAGAGGTGGAACTGATGAAAGCTATGGAATTCATGTTGCAAAATTAGCAGGAGTACCTAAAATAGTAACTCAAAAAGCAGATGAAATATTAAGGTCTTTAGAAAGAAAAAATGTATTAACAGAAAAAAGTCAACAAAAACAAGACAAAAAGAAACTAGAAGGACAATTTGATTTATATAATTATAAATTAGCTGAAATTGCCCATGAAGTAGATAAAATTAACTTAAATGAATTAACACCAATTGACGCACTTAATATTTTAGTAAAAATAAAAGAAAAAATGAAATAATTTAAGAATAATTAAATTCTTAAATTATTTTTTTAAATAAATTCTTTGTACATATAATTTATTTGCAAAAGATTGAACAACATTTCTCAAAATATATTGTTCATCTGATAAATCGCTATCTTTTTTATAATTTTTCTTTGCAAATGTTAAACGTATAGCCTTTTCTAATTCAGAACAAAAGCGATTATAAGCTTGCTCTACAGAAGAAGTTGAAATTGCCAAGCTTATTAATTTTTTTATATCATTCATACTATAAACTTGTTTTAAAGTAAAAATAACAAACAAAGAAGCCATGTGTTCACGATTGTATTTCTTATTAGTAGGTGGCTTTAAAACACCATGTTTTACATAGTTATTTATCATGGTTTTAGTTATAATTTTATCGTCTTTTTCATTATCATTTTTAATATATCCATATAAATATTGTTCTAATAATGAAACTAATTGGTCTATATATAAATCAATATTAGGAAGTTCTTTCCATCTAGGTAGATGAAAGGCTTCTATTTCCTTATCCATTAATACCACCTCATATAGTAATATATATAATACCATTTTTAGAAGGGTTAGTCAACTATTGACAAGATAATTTATATATGATAATCTAGTAATAAATACTAGATAAGGAATGAGGTTTATGGAAAGAGAAAAATATTTAGAAGCTACCGAATATGAAAACATTAAGGAACTTATGTATGGTACAGTTCAAAAATATAATGAAAGAACGGCTTTTACCATAAAACATAAAAAAGATGAACAAGTAGAATATGAAGAAATTAGTTATACAAAACTATTAGATGAAGTAAATAATTTAGGTACAAAATTTTATGATTTAGGTTTTAAAGATAAAAGAGTTGCAATAGTTGGAAGAAACCGTTATGAATGGGTTATTACTCATGTAGCTAACTTATTAGGTGGTATAGTTAGTATTCCCCTAGATAAAGAATTACAAGTAGATGAATTAGAAAGTTGCTTAATAAGAAGTAAAGCAAGTGTTATTGTATTTGATGAAAAATACAAAGAGAATATAGAAGAAATTCAAAAAAGAGGTAATACAAATATTGAAAATTATATTTGTATGAGTAAACTAGAAAATTATTTGTCAATTCCAGAAATGAAAGAGCAAGGAAAAGAAATTTTACAAGCTGGAAATACTGAATATATTGATGCTGAAATTGATAAAAATAAAATGAATATCTTGTTATTTACATCAGGAACAACATCTAAATCAAAAGCAGTTATGCTTTCACAAAACAACATTGCATCTAATGTGTATAGTATGCAACTAGTAGAAGATATTAGAAAAGAAGATACAAATATAGCATTTTTACCATTTCATCATGTTTTTGGCTCAACTTGTATGATAGTTATGCTTGCATATGGGGTAAATACTGTATTCCCTGATGGACTTAGATATATTGCAGATAATTTAAAAGAATATAAAGTATCTATTTTTGTTGGAGTTCCTCTATTGATAGAAACAATATACAAAAGAATAGAACAAGGAGTAGCTAAAAAGGGAAAAACAAAAATAGTAAATATGGCGAAAAAAATAAGTAATTTATTATTAAAATTCCATATTGATATTCGTAAAAAACTATTCAAAGAAATTATAGACGAATTAGGAGGACATCTAAGATTTGTTATTTCTGGTGGAGCTCCTTTAGATAAAAAGGTAGCAAAGGGATTCAATGAGTTAGGAATTCAAGTAGTCCAAGGATATGGCTTAACTGAAACATCTCCTGTTATAGCAGCAGAAAATTGCAAAAAGATGAAATATGGTTCTATAGGGTTTCCAATGGAAAATGTAGAATTAGAATTAGTAAATCAAGATGAAAATGGTGTAGGAGAAGTTAGGGTAAAAGGTCCTAATGTAATGTTAGGTTATTACGAAAATGAAGAAGCAACAAAAGAGGTATTAAAAGATGGATGGTTCTACACAGGAGATTTAGGCTACTTTGACAAAGAAGGGTATCTATTTTTAACAGGTAGAAAAAAAGACATGATAGTATTAAAAAATGGTAAAAAAGTATTTCCAGATGAAATAGAAATGGTAATAAATAGATTAGATGAAGTTGAAGAATGTTTAGTTTATGCTATTCCAAATAACAAAGATAAAAATGATGTTAAACTTTCAGTAAAAATAGTTTATAACAAAGAGGTCGTTAATGAAAAATATCCTAATATAAAATTTGAAGAATTAGAAGATATTATGTGGAATAAAATAAAAGAAATAAACAAAACATTTCCACCATACAAATATATAAAAAATATGATATTAACAGATGAAGAATTAATAAAAACTACAACAAAGAAAGTAAAAAGGAATGAAGAAATAAAAAAAATATTACAAAAATAGGATTTAGGGGATAAACCTTAAATCCTTATTCTATTTCAGTTATCTTTAAATTAAATTTATCTTCAAAAACTTTTTTCTTTGCAATATATTCTTTGGTCTTAAAACCTTTAACATCAACAACTTCTGTAGAATTATCTTTATGAAAAACGATAAAATCTGCTTTGTATTTTAAACCAGGTGCTAAAATAAAAATAGGTTGCAAACAAAAGCCATTAATTTGCTTTCCCTGTAATTTTAATTTTAATTCGCAATAATAGTCTGCTTCTTTTTGGCTATCAAAAGTATGCCCATCAATAGATACCTTATTAGACCTGTATTTACTTTTTTTAGTATTACTGTTTGTAAAGTTTTTATAATCATCAACTGTCCAGTGTTCCATTTTTCTTGCCACCTCGTGCTTTCCTTTTGGTAAAATTTATATGGTTATAATTTTATTAGTAAAATCTAAATTATTTGTAGAGTTTTGATCATACCCAATTGTATAAACATCAGTAGCCCAAATATCTTTATCTAGCATAGTTTTTAAATTCTTATTAGAATTTTTATCATAAAAACGTTTTACAGAAGTAATAATTTCTAATCTAGGATTTGCCTTTGCAATTTCAGAAATAAGAAATTTTCCTCTACTATTTAATCCTAGAACTCTAATATATGGACGTATTTTTTTAGAAAGTTCTATATCCTTTTTTGTAATTCCCAATAGAGCATATACTAATATGCGCTGTAAGCGTGTTGTTGTGTATCTTTTAGATTTTGCAATATCTAAAAATTCTACAATAGTATTGCAAGAATTTGCAGCCTTTTTTATAGTAACTTCTAGACCCTCTGAAACGTCTGACAGTTCAGCAATTTCGTCAAGGTCCATTTTTCTTAATAAATAAATAATTTGTTTTTCAAAAACAGAAATATCTGGAATTACATGTCCGCTTTTAATATTTTTTAAAAGTGTAGCATAACAATTATCAGGCATAAGTGAAGATAATGAATTTATATTATCATTTTTTAAAATATTTCGAATTGCAGTGCTACTTGCTACATTTTTTGCATAGTTTAAATCATTATGGCCTACTTCATACCTAGCAATGGCAATTGGTTGTATTTTACTTTTAAATTTTTTCAAAGCTTTTAAGTATTCAATTCCTAAAATATTATTAGGAGAAGAAAGCACATTAGCAAATTTTCTAATATTGTTTAGGTACATCATTAATGCATTTTCACGGGCTTTTGGAAAAGATATACCTTTACTTAATTCGTGTGATAATAAAGTTTGATATTCTTTTGGTTCACGATATAAAACATCGGCAAATTTGTCTAAAAGTTCTATATTAGGTGTTTCTGCTCCAAAAGAAATATAATCAACAACTTTTAAAGAATCAAGAATTTTTATAGCACCTTCAGCGAAATTTTCGGCACTAGAGGTAGCATATAAAACAGGAAGTTCTATAACTAAATCAACACCACAACGGATAGCATCTTGTGCTCTGGTCCATTTATCAACTAGAGCTGTACTTCCACGTTGTGTAAAGTTTCCACTCATAACAGCAACTGTATAGTTAGAATTGGTATCTTTTTTAGATTTTTCTAAGTGATATAGATGACCATTATGAAATGGATTGTATTCTGCAATAATGCCTAAAACTTTTCCCATAAATATCCCTTCTTGATTTAATTTTTTTTATTATGTTATAATAGTATCATAAAAATATAAAAAATACAAATGGAAGGGACTAATTTATGGAAAAAGTTATTATTTATACAGATGGTGCTTGTTCAGGAAACCCAGGACCAGGTGGATGGGGAGCAATATTAATGTATAAGGAGAATAAAAAAGAGATATCAGGAGGAAACAAAGAAACAACTAATAATGTAATGGAATTAACAGCTGTAATTGAAGGATTAAAGCTTCTAAAATATCCATGTGATGTAGAATTATATAGCGATAGTGCATATGTTGTAAATGCTTTTGAACAAGGTTGGATTTTCAGTTGGGTAAAAAATAATTGGAAAACATCTGGAAAAGATTCAGTTAAAAATCAAGAATTATGGAAAGAATTGTATGAACTAACGAAAATACATCAAGTGAAATTTAATAAAGTAAAAGGACATAGTGATAATGAGTATAATAATAGGTGTGATGAATTAGCAAGGCAAGCAATTAAAAATATATAATATTACATTTATGTTACATCTATAAAAAGCATTGAAATATTTTGTTAATTCCATTATAATAAATTATAGGGAGGGAACAAATGAATACCTTTGCAGATTATATATTAAATGAAGAACAATTAGATGCAAAAATGGAAATAGTATATTATTTATCAAAAAAAACAAAGATATTTTTTGATAAATCAATTGTATTTAAAGCAGAAATTACAAGATTATTTTTAAATTATTCAAAAATTCAAGTTGATAAAAACTCTGTACTAACTGCTTGTTTACTATGTAATTGTAAAAAAAATAACAATGTACAAGATATTGAAAAAATCCATTCATACGCAAAAGAAGGGGCTCAGTATTTGAGAGAAATTGGTTTTGAAAAAAGATTTTGCAAAATATGTGAAGAAATTAATAGATATAGTAATAGTAATCCACGAGAAAAAGAAAGTGACATATTAGAATTAGTAGACCAATTTAGTGGAATGTTATTAGATAGACCAGAAAGAATTGGATTTAAACCAGATGAAGCTTTAGTTTTACTTGAGTATAGAAACTTAAAAGATGAATATAACCGTTATTTAAATACTTTTATTGAATTTGTGCAATTTTTAGAGAAAATTCAAATGAATGACGGAGTAAATATGACAGCATTGAGAAGATTAGTAAAAATATATAATGAAACAGATGAGTTAACAAAATTTATAAAAAAAGTTGTATATGAATTTGAACCTGAAATAGATAAACTGATTGCTGAGCAAAATGATGAAATAACAGGAGAAATGCTTAGCAAGTTAGAAGGTGCTAATAGACCATTATTTAGTGAAGAAACAACAAAGAAAATTATGGCACATATATATGATGACCTAAAAATTACTGCTAGTAATGAGACAAAACAATAAAATAATTTTTACAAAAAGTTTAATATATTTTTTTTCATAACTCCTAGCTACATAATAGACTATAAAGCAAATTTTATAATTCATTATAAAATTTGCTAACAGTCTATAATTTGCTGGTTCCCTCGAATTGTTATGAATAAAAATATATTAAACTTTTAATATATAATAAAAATATTTTAATAGATTTTGTTAAAGAAAAGGAGAAATTTAATGTACGAGATATTTGCAGATTTACATGTACACATAGGAAGAAGTGAAACAGGAAAACCAATAAAAATAACAGCAGCTAAATCATTGAATTTTGCTAATATTGCAAAAGAATGTGCTGATAGAAAAGGAATAAATGTAGTTGGAATTATTGACTGTGCATCACCATATGTAATTGAAGATATTGAGAAATTTTTAAAAACAGGAGATGCTTATGAATTAGAAGATGGAGGAATTATTTATAAAGACAAAGTATGTATTTTACTAGGAAGTGAAGTAGAAACATCAGAAATAGGTCGAAATGGAAAATGTGGAAGCGCACACAATGTATGCTTTTTTCCACACTTAAAAGATATAAAAGGATTTTCAAGCGACATGAGTAAACACATTAAAAATATAACACTAAGCACTCAAAGGTCAGATTTATCAGGGTATGATTTAATTGATATTGTAGAAAAATATCATGGAATTTTAATACCAGCACATGTATTTACACCACACAAAAGCTATTATGGAAATTGCACAGATAGATTAGAAAATATATTCAAAGAAAAATTTGACAAAATTTTTGCAATAGAATTAGGATTAAGTTCTGATACATATTTAGCTGATACAATTTCAGAATTAGAAAACAAAACATTTTTAACAAATTCTGATGCTCACTCATTACCTAAAATTGCAAGAGAGTACAACAAAATGCAAGTAGAAGACATTTCTTTCAAAGAAATTGTAATGGCACTAAAAAATGAAAAAGGCAGAAAAGTATTAGCTAATTATGGGCTAGACCCAAAACTTGGAAAATATCACAGGACATATTGTGATGACTGTAACAAAACAATTGAGACCAAAGAACCAGTTGAAAACTGTCCAATGTGTGGCGGAAAAAACGTTACATTTGGTGTTTTTGACAGAATTGAATTAATAAAAGACAAAAAAGAAACAAAAAGTCCTACAAACAGACCACCATACGTATATCAAGTACCACTTGGATTCATACCAGGGGTAGGAGGAAAAACAATAGACAAGCTATTAAATACATTTGAGACTGAAATGAACATCTTGCACAAATTATCAAAAGATGATATGGAAGCAGTAGTAGGAGAAAAAGTAGCAAACTATATTGTAAATGCAAGAGAAGGAAAAATGCAAATCCACTCTGGTGGAGGAGGAAACTACGGAAAAGTAGAAGCAAAGCAATAGGTACAGATAGTGACGTTTCTTTTTGCACATTGTAAATTTTTGTTCTAAAAAACTCCTTATCGAATACACATTATGTATAAAGATAAGGAGAAAATATATGAGAAGGAACAAACGAATAAGAATATTAGAACTTATAAAAGAACATATAGTAAACAACAAAAAAGAATATCTTATTATATCATTAATATTTATTATAGGAATTTTTTTTGGTGTACTTTTTATTAATCATATGGGAGAAACACCAAAATTAGAAGTTACTACTTATTTAAATTCTTTTATTGAAAAGATGAAAAACATAGAAAATTTAAACTATATAGAACTATTAAAAAGTAGCATGATGCAAAATATTTTGTTAGCATTTATATTATGGTTTTTTGGAACAACAGTTATAGGAATTCCAATTGTATTTGGAATTGTTCTTTATAGAGGATTTTGCTTAGGATATACCATTTCTGTATGCATTAGTATTATGGGGTTAGCAAAAGGAATAGTGTTTGTATTGATATTGCTTTTATTACAAAGTATTTTTTTTATACCAGCAATTTTAGCATTGGCTGTAAGTGGATTTAAACTTTATCAGTCTATTATAAAGGATAGAAATAAGGAAAATGTAAAAATAGAAGTAATTAGACATACAATTTTTTCATTTTTAATGTTATTACTTTTACTTTTAGCATCAGTAATTGAAGTAATGGTATCAACTAATATTTTAAAATTTTTTATAAAATATTTTTAAAAATATTAAAAAATGTATTTACAATTTTAAAATTCTTTGATATAACATATATAGTTTATGTTAATAACTTATTTTAAAATTATAACAAGGGGTAGGGGAAACAAATGGAGAGACAGTTAAAACATTTTTTTGATTTTTTAGAGAATGATAAAAAATTATCAGAAAACACATTACAATCTTATAAAAGAGATTTAAAACAATTTAGAAAATATTTAGAATCATGTGAAATTCATTATAACAGAGTAAAAGAATCAGACATAAATGATTATATTAAAGAATTACAAAAACAAGGTAAAAAGGCATCTAGCATATCTAGATGTATTGCATCTATTCGTTCATTCTATCAATTTGTGTTAAAAAATAAAAAAATAAAAGTAGATCCAACTCAAAAAATTCAATCACCAAAAATTGAAAAAAGAGTTCCAAATGTATTAACTGCAAAAGAAGTAGAATTGCTATTAGACCAACCAAAAGATGTTGATTTAAAAGGAATTCGTGATAAAGCTATGTTAGAATTTGCTTATGCAACAGGAATGAGAGTTACAGAAATCATTTCATTAAATATAGAAGATGTAAATTTAGATGAAGGATATGTAACTTGTAAACATGCTGGAAAAAGTCGTAACATACCATTAGGAAATATGTCATTAAAAGCATTAAAAGAATATATAAATGAAGCAAGAGATATTTTAATAAAAACAGAAGGAGAAAAAGCTTTATTTGTTAATGTTAATGGTACTAGATTAACTAGACAAGGTTTCTGGAAAATAATTAAATATTATAAAGAACAAGCACATATAACGAAAGACATTACACCACATGTTTTAAGACATTCATTTGCAACACACTTATTACAAAATGGAGCAGATTTAAAAGCTATCCAAACAATGCTTGGACATTCAGATATTTCTTCTACACAAATATATATGCAATTTCAGGATGAAGGAATAAAAAATGTATATAGAAAAGCACATCCAAGAGCATAAAAAAATAAATATATAATAAGGATTTCTCAAGTATATGGGAAATCTTTTTTGATTTTAGTATTCGTAAACATAAAAAGCAATTATAATAAACAAAAATTAAATATTGTATAATTAAATGTACATAGATAATATAAAAATATAGAAAAACAAACAAAAATCAACAAATAAATTGAATTTTATGAAATATTATGATATAATAATAAACGTAATCACTAAAAAGTAGATAATCACAGGTAAAGGAGGCAAGAAGATGATTACAATCACAAGGGAATTTTTACCAAAAGAGATTCTGGAGGAAATGAGAAAAATAAAAAAACTCAAAACTCGGGAAGAAGTATTGCCTTATTTAAATAAAGGCAATATGTATGAGCGAGAAGCAGCAGCGAGTAACAAAAAGCTGACTGCAGAAGATTTAGACAGCTATGTAAGGCGGGAGGTTGAACCAACTGCGTTAATAGCAGCTGTAGAAAACATTAATATTTCCTATGAAACTTTGATGTGGCTTTTAAACAATGCTTCACATCCGATGGTGAAAATCGCTGTGTTATATTGCGGTTTATTGGATGAAGAAGACGTGATAAAAGCACGCAAAAATTATCCAGAATTGAAAGGTTACGAAGAACAACTTGACAGTTGGACTTCGAAAATTATACAGTGATTCGAAAAGGACCATACTTATGGTCCTTTTTAAT
>CAZASP010000046.1:0-9816 GCA_964487865.1 uncultured Clostridium sp.
TTCATCTTCTGGATCCATAAAATGAACATCACATGTTGCAACAACTAGTTTGTTTAGTTTTTCACCTAAATCTACAATTTTTCGGTTTATATCGCGTAAGGCTTCTTTGTCTTTTACTACTTCGTTTCTAATTAAAAACTGGTTATTTGCTATTGGTTGAATTTCTAAATAATCATAGAAATTAGCAATTTCTTCAATTTCTTCATCTGTTTTTCCGAAGTTCAATAGCTTGATATAATTCGCCTGCTTCGCAAGCACTTCCAATTATTAAACCTTCAGAATATTTTTCGTATAAACTTTTTAATATTATAGGTTTTCTGTAAAAATAGTCCAAATGTGAAATAGATACTAATTTATATAAGTTTCGTAAACCAATATAGTTTTTAGCTAAAATTATAGCATGATAAGTTTTTAGTTTTTTGTATGCTTCTTTCTTGGCTTCTTCAGTTGCACTTACTTTATCTATATCTTCTACTTTTTTAGCACCACGTTTTTTTAACATATTTAGCATAATGTTGAATACTTTTACAGTTGTATCTACATCATCTAAAGCCCTGTGTGCTACTTCTACTTTTATTCCTAAACTTTCTGCTATTTTTCCTAAATTATATTTTTTCAAATCTGGAAATAAATCTTTAGATAAACTTAAAGTATCTAAATAAGTATAATCAAATTCATAGCCTAATCTTTTAGCATTTTGCTTTAAAAATCCTATATCAAATGATGCATTGTGTGCTACTAAAACAGAATCTTTTATAAAATCTAAAATTCTAGGGAATACTTTTTCAATTGTTTGCGCATCTTTTACCATACTATCTGTTATATTTGTAACAGCTGTTACTCTACGTGGAATATGTTTTTCTGGATTTACAAAACAACTAAATGTGTCTATAACTTCTCCATTTTTTATTTTCATAATTCCAACTTCTGTAATTTTTTCCGTTACAGCTGAAAATCCTGTAGTTTCCAAGTCTAGTACACAATAAGTTGTATCAATGTCTTGCTCTTTTCCATTTTCTACAATTGCATTTTTATCTGGTGCTAAATATGCTTCTACACCATACAAAATTTTTATATCTGGATTATCATATCCTAACATTTTATGTGCTTCTGGAAAAGCTTGAACTACACCATGGTCTGTAATCGCAATTGATTTCATTCCCCATTTAATTGCTCTTTTTATTAAGTCTTTAGCTGATGTCATTCCATCCATTTGACTCATTTGAGTATGCATATGCAGTTCTACTCTTTTTACTTCTGCTTTATCTTGTCTAATTTTCTTTTTTATGCCTTCTGTTTCTACTACTGTACTCGCAATAACTGTTAATTCATTTGCGTAGGTATCCATCTGCACTGTTCCTGCCACTTTTACACCTTTGCTATTTTCTATCCTTTTAATAATTCTTTTTGCTGTTTCCTTATTTAAAAATGTTTTGCAAGTAATTGTACTAGTACCATCATATACATCAAAACTAAATAGTGTTTTTCCAGATTTTAATGTTCTTGCATCTGTAAAAATAACTTCTCCTTCTAATGATATTTTACCATCATCTACTGCTAAATCTACTACTTTTACTAATGGATCTGTTATGTTTTGGTTTGTACCTAAAATTAATGGTGTGTCTTCTTGTTCTTCTTCTGTCGGTAATTCTGGCACATCACTATTAGTCTCTATAATAATACTTGCAATTACAGTAATATCACCAGCATAAGCATCTAGACCTGCCTTTCCTGTGATTTTTATGCTGTTAGCATGCTCTATTTTTTTTAGCATTTCTTTTCCTTCTACATAGTCTTTAGAAAAAGATTTGCATGTAATTGTTCCTGTACCATCATATAAATCGAATATTAACATAGCTTTACCAGATTTTGTTTCTCTTATTTCACTTGTTACAATTCTTCCTTCTATAGTTATTTTTTTATTTTCAGCAGTTATATCTTTTATTTTTACAAATTTTTCTTTAACTTTTGATGGTTTACCTAAAATATATGCTCCTTCTTGAGCATTTGTTTCCTCTATTGCTTCTAGTGGAATATATCCTTCGCTCTCAGTTAGCAGAGCATAATTTACATCGTTATATTGTGGCAAATGTTCACTTGCTTGTTGTCTTTCTTCTTTAATATGTGCAATAATTTCCGCTTCTTTATTTTTTATACTTTTGCTAATTTTTTCTTGTTCTTCTTGTGATATTTGCTCTGTTAAATCAATTACATATTCTTTTCCAAATAAATTTTTAATAGTTTTCTTCAACTCTTTGTCTGTTTTCTTTGCTTTTAAAAAGTCAGCTCCTTTAATATGCATTTTTATAAAAATTGTATTATCTTCAACTTTTACATCACTTTTTAATAATAGCATTGGTTTTGCCAAAGGATATTTGTGTGACATATAAGCAATAATATTTTTCCATTCTTTTTCAATAGATTTTTTTTCTACATTTTCATCATAATCAATCTTAACATCAGTATATTCAAATTTAAACCTATCTTTTAAAAAGTTTTCAAAATACCATATTTCTTTTATTTCTATATATTCATCAAAACATAATACAACTTGCAATGTGTTTGTTTTTTTTATAATATTTAAACTTTTAATTTCTGCATATTGGATATTAGAATTAGTTTTATAATCACTAAATATTTCTCCTACTTTTTTATTCTGATTTGACATTTAATTCTCTCTCCTTTTAACTTTTCAAATTGTATCACATTTTTAAGAATTATAAAAGCGAACAAATTACTTTTTTCTTTGTAACACATTTTTTTCCAATACATATTATATATCATACAAAGGATACAAACAAAAGAAAATCAACAAAAAGAACATATTTCTTTTATGGAAGGAGGTCTAGACTATGCCAGAAAATAGAGGATGCGGTGGATTTGGTGATGATTGTTGCTGGATTATAATTCTTATATTATTAATCTGCTGTTGTTGCGGTGGTAACAGAGGAGGATGTTGCTAATCCTTTTCTAATAAAAGACTCCCTTTAGTAAGGGAGTTTTTTATTATTATTATTATTCACTCTTATTTTCTACTTATTTGTTTTATAGTCTATTATGAAGCTGGGAATTATGAAAAAAAATATATTAAACTTTTTTGTAATTATTTATGGTTGATTAGTAATTTTATTTAAATCTTTTTCCTTTATTATTGTGCTTTCTAACTGAACTTTCTTCTTCATCTTCTTCATCTTCTTCATCAATATCGTAATCATCATATGATGATTTTTTAAAGGCCTTTGGTAATTCTTCATCATCTTCATATTCATCTTCATATTCATCTTCATCTTCATAATTATAAAAATGTGCATCATCATACTCTTTTTGTAATTTTTTGTCTCTTATTTTTTTAATTATGATACCTGCAATTATTGCTACAATTACAACTCCTACTACAATGGCAATTATAATTTCACGCTGTTTTTTTTGTTTTGCTATTGCTTCCTTAGCTAATGCTTCTTCATCTACTAAACTTTTATTAACCGTTATTTGATAAGTTGCTACATTTGTTCCGTTGCTTTCATATACCAAAATTGTAATAATGTTTTCTCCTTCTTGTAAGTTTTCGTTTCCTGTAATTTCAACAGTATAATTAGCACTAGTTGGATTTGCCTCTATATTTAATTTTGTGTCTTGACCAATATACTTTACAGTATATTCATATATATCTGTTTTAAATTCTGGTGTTAAAGCTAAATCATTTATTTTTAATTCAGTTAAACCATTTCCAGCTTCTATGTTGCCAGTTTTTTCGTCTGTATCAGACGTTTCTTGCGTTTCATTTGATGATATACGTGTAATTGTGATGGTATAAGTTTTTTTCGTTCCATCTTCTGCTGTAACAACAACCTCTACTTTATTTTCACCTTTTTCTAGTTTTTTTATTCCTGTACCTGAAACTGTAGCTTTACTATGTTGTGCTTTAGCATAAACATTTACAGTTTCAGTTTCTTCTGGTACTTCTACTGTATATGATGTTGTTGCAGGTTTAAATCCTTTGAAATCATGTGGTGTAATCCCTAAGTCACTTAAATTTGCATTATTTGATTTTGCAGATGTATTTTTAGTCGTTGTTTGAGTTTTTTGAGTTGCTTGGCTTTGCTGATTATTACCTTGTTGTGTTCCTTCAACTGCATAATTATTTTCTATTAATAAACTAAATAATATACCTATGCTTAATAAAACTTCTAATATTATTTTCTTTCGGTTTTTCATAATCATCCTCCTAAATATTTTATTTTTATCTTTCGAATTTTAGTATATTTTATCATTAGCTTTTTTTTTAGTCAACTAAATTATGTTTTTATATAAATTTATTTTATGTGTGTGATTATAGTATATGGTCGTCTTCTTCTAATTAATATGAATTATTGTTTACTGCTCAAATTAATTATTAAATCCATGTTATCATCTTTTGCAGACTTATTTTTTTTAATAACTCCACATTTTTTGCACCTAAAAACAATAACATAACCCTTTTTTCCATTAACTTCTAAACTAACTGGCTCTAAATCCCCATGGCATTGTTCTGCTCTATCTCCCGGATTTTTGTCAACATGTTTGGAATGTAAACAATATGGGCAATGATTTCTGCAAGAATAACCTAATTTTGGAACTTTTTTTCCACAATTTTCACATATAAATTCTTCATCTATTTCAACAAAACTTTTTTGATTCATACTTAACTCCTAATATTTGAAATTGCCCCCACCTAAAAATTCTTTTAGCAATGAATTTGTTGGTACATATTCCGGTGGTATCGATTTGAAATATTTTAATATGTTTATTAATCTTTTTGCTTCTGCGTATTCTGTTTCTTCTGGTTTTATTTCTTTTAGTAATGGTAATACTACACCTTTTAACACTCCTAATTCGTAAATAAGTGATGTATTAAATATACAATTTGCTTCTTCTTGGTATGGGAATATGTTCTTTTCTTCTCCATCGTTTACTTTATACCATGTGTGAATTGTGTACTTTGCATTATATCCTCTAAATTGATTATCTCTTACTATTCTTCTAATTAACCTTGTGTCTGTTGTTGATATTCTATTATATCTGTCCATATTTAATACGGTTAATGCACTAATATAAATTTTATATTTTTGTTCTTTGGAAATTTTACTTGTTAGTTTGTCATTTAAACAATGTATTCCTTCTATTACTAGTACTTGATCTTGTTCTAATTTTAGTTTTTTACCATTATATCTTTTTGTTCCTACATGGAAATCAAATTCTGGCATTTCGATTTCTTCACCATTTAATAGGCGTGCTAAATGATCATTGAATAGCTTTAAGTCTATTGCTTCTATGCACTCAAAGTCATAATCTCCATTTGCATCCCTTGGTGTATCTGGTCTTTCTACAAAATAATTATCAACTGATATTGTTACTGGTTTTATTTTGTTTATTCTTAGTTGTAATCCTAATCTTTGTGCAAATGTTGTTTTTCCTGAAGAAGAAGGACCTGCTATTAATATCATTTTTATTTTTCTATCTTTAGCAATTTCATCTGCAATATTGGCAATTTTCTTTTCATGTAATGCTTCTGCTAACATTATAATATCTTTTATATTATCTTCTTCTACTGCTTTATTTAATTTATATACTGTATTTACATTTAATATTTTGTGTATATCATCATATTCATCTAGTGCCCATGCTAATTTTTTCGTTGGAATTAATTTTGGCAATTGTTCTGGTTTATCAGAACTTGGGTATCTTACCAATAAGCCATCATCGTATTTTACCATTTCAAAAATTTTTGTAACGCCAGTTCTATTTGCTATTGTTCCATAGCAATAATTATAATAATCTTCACAACGATACATATATATTTCTTGGTTTTCTGATAAATCAAACTGTAATCTGCCTTTTGAAGTATTATAATTTTTATAAAATTCTTCTGCTTGCTTGCGGTTCATTATTATTTGTTCTATTGGTAAGTCTTCTCTTACTATGCTATGCATTTCATCACTTAGTTTTTGTATTAATTCTTCTGTCACTATTGTGTTTTCAATGTCACAAAACATAGCATTTGGCAACTGATAATTAACAGTAATTTTTTTATCCGGATATAACTTTTCAAATGCTTTTCCTAAAATATAAATAATTGTTCTACGATATATTTTTGTTCCTTCTTTTGAAGAAATATCAATTAATTTTATTTCTCCATCTTTATTTATTTTATATCCTAAATTGACATATTCGTTATTAAAAATAGCTCCAATTACAGTATATTCACTTTTTTCAATTTCTTCTTTTAATAACTCTTGTATAGTCATTTCTTTTTGTATTTCTATAATTTTATCTTTGTATTGTATTTTCATAGAATCCCATTCCTTTCTTGTATCTCTCGGAAAGCACATATAAATATGAAAATTTAATTATTTTTCATCATCTTTTTTATTGTATCTTAAATAGAAACATAAGTCAAATAGTTATAAATTTATTTTTTTAGGATATACTTATAATAAATTATTTAAGGAGGTCCGTTTTATGGATTTAGAAAGAATTAATAATATTCTAAATAATGATGAAAAATTTGATATTTACTATGATGAGAGAGCTGTTTGGGTTCAGGGTTTAAATGAAAATGAGCAAACTGCTAAAGTTGGTTTTATTGATAATTTTGAAGAAAAAGATGTTTTTATTAAAG
The DNA here is from genome assembly GCA_964487865.1 of uncultured Clostridium sp. Taxonomy (GTDB): domain Bacteria; phylum Bacillota; class Clostridia; order TANB77; family CAG-508; genus CAG-269. The sequence continues at coordinate 6,659 of CAZASP010000046.1, forward strand.
ATTTATATGAAAGAAATTTATAGAAAACTAGGTGTAATTAGGGACAGACTCTAATTACACCTAATTTTATTTATCATATTTTTCTAATCCTGCTTTAATTGCTATATTTATAATTTTAGAAATAGATATTCCATATTTTTCTCTTAAATTTTCTAGTTTTTTGTATACTGATTCTCTTATTATGATTGACCTTGCAACATTAATTTCATTTTTGTCCTTTTTGTATATAACTACTTTATCCTCTAATTTTAAATCGTCTACACATGCATCTATTATTTTATTTACTGATGCATCTAACTCATTTTCTGCAATTTCTTTTATTCTGTCGTATAATTTTCCTTCTATTTCTGCTGATTTTTTGACCCATTTTTCTTTTGTATAAAATCGTTTATACCATTCCATACCATGCATCTCCTAAATCACTTGTTTTCATTATTATACAACAACATTTTCCTTCTTTTAATTACCTTTTATTCCTAGTTTTTTAACCTTTAAGGGTTGATTTTTATTTTTTTTTACTATATAATATCCTAAAAACTGGGAAAGGATTTAATATTATGAGTAAGTTGTATGAAAAATATCAAAAGTTAAAAAAGGAGAACCCTTCTATTTTATATTTATTCAAAAGTGGTATTTTTTATATTTTTTTAGAAGATGATGCCAAAAAAATGTCTTCTTTCTTAAATTTAAAATTAACTAATTTAAATGAAACTGTTTTAAAATGTGGGTTTCCTATTAATAATTTGGCCAAATATTCTGATTTAATCAAAAAGGGAGGATATGAAGTTCACATCGTTGATTCTTTCGGGGAAAAATCTCATTCAAGTACAGATTACATATTAAATACTGATATAAAAAATTTTATAAAAAAATTATCTAATATTGATACAAATGAATTATCCATTAGAGAAGCTTATTCTATAATTGAAGATATACAAAAACAAGCTAAAGAATTTACAAAAAATTTCTAGCTTTAATACTAATAATATTTATGTATCTGCTTTTTCTATTTCTAATACATTTACTTTCATTTTGCTATCTAACCATCCTGTAAAACAAATAAAATCTCCATTGTTAAAAAATTGATATATAAAATCTGCTTTTTCATCATATGCTTGAACATTTATTATAATATCTTTGTTCAATTGCACTTTAAATTCTATTAATGATATGTGCTTTTTATTATTGTAAAAAAAATTGTACTGAGGTATTGTTATTATTTGCCCTAATAATAAACATAAATTCATAAAATCTATCTCCTCTAAATTATTTGCATGTATTGTTTAATCTGTTATTTTCTGCAATATAAAAAGAGTCAAATATAACTTATAAGCTATACTTAACTCTTCCTAATCCAAATTAAAGATTTTATTTTCGTAAACTACTATACGTTCAAAATTTATATTTACTAATACCTCGTCTACAGATTCTTTTTTACCAATAATAGGAAGGAATAAGTCCCTTTAATATCTAATATCGTAACTGTATATTCCCCTTAAGAAATATAATCTGTACAAAATATTAGAGCACGACGCGGAAACCTATGTTGACGTTGTAGTTAGTCGTAGCACTATTGTTGCCGTTCGAATTAACCACTGGGTTGTCGCCACCATTGTTGTTGAAGCTACCACCACGGATAACGGCGGCAAATCAATTTTCGACTCATCCCTATTATTTTATTTTACAATAAAATTTTTCTTGACAAAATTATATGTATTAGCATATTGCATATATCCAAAATGCCCACATAAATATGTTTTTGCTTCTTTTGATGTCATTTTTCCATCTTTTATTTTAGCTTTTAATTTTTTGATGTTCTTTTTAATTTTTCTTTTTCCTTTGTCCCTTAATTTCATTCTGTATTCATTAATTTTATATCCGCAAAAATTTACACCTTGTTTACCTTTAAATATATTTGTTTTACTGTTAAATTTTAATTTTAAATTTTCCTGAATAAATTTTTCTATTTCTTTTCTTACATATTTTATATCTTCTTTTTTTTGCATTAATATTATACTGTCATCCATATATCTAAAGTAATATTTTACTTTTAATTTATGTTTTATAAATTGATCTGCTTCATTATAATATAAGTTAGCAAATAATTGACTACTTAAATTTCCAATAGGAATTCCACTTTCGGTTCTTCCATTATAAATAGTCTGATTTATTAACCACAAGACATCTTCGTCTTTTATTTTTCTTTTTATTATTCCCATTAAAATGTCTTTGTCTATGCTTTGGAAATATTTTGCAACATCCATTTTTAAAATATAATACTCTCCATATTGCTTTTTACATTTTCTCATAGCCTTTTGTACATCAAGTGCTGCTTTGTGCATACCTCTACCTTTTATACAAGCATATGTATTATCAATCATTTGCGGTAAAAAGGCTGGTTCTAAAAAATTGTCAACCAGCCATCTATGAACAACTCTATCAATATATCTCGCTGCTTCTATTTTTCTTTTTTTAGGCTCAAATACATAAAATGTAACATAATTACCATGTCTATATTTTTTAGTTTTTATTTGTTCATAAAGCCATTGTATATACTCTTCTTTTTTTAAATTAAATTTAATAACATTTGACCTATTTTTTTTTCCTCTTTGACATTTTAAATGTGCTTCCATTAATTTTTCATAAGAAAGAAATTTGTCAAATTGATTTCTAACCGTTTTTGGCATAATATTTTATTAACCCACCTAATATCATTCCTATTTCTTTTATAAGAGTGTTCATAACATAATTAAATCTTTTTTCGTCAATCCAATGCATTTTCTTCATTATTCTTAGTAATATTCTTTGTGTATTTAAATCGGCATCTATTTTATTTAAGTATGGCATTTTTTTACCGGTTTCCATTTTATCTACATATAAGATGTTTCTCATGGTTTCATACATGCTGTTTTTATATTCTGTACCCATACTATACTTTTCTGTTCTTGGTAATTGAATTAATATAATTTCTAACATGTATTCCATATATTTTTCATATTTTGGTATTAATATTAGAGAAGAGTTTTTCTTTTCATATACTTGACTTGACATATTTTCTTCCTTTTTTATTGTGATTATTCATCTCTATAAACTCATAATTGTACCTACGACTGACAGGTATCAGTGCTACTCTAAATAAAGCACGACGCGGAAACCTA
>CAZASP010000047.1:0-9771 GCA_964487865.1 uncultured Clostridium sp.
CATCTGCTATACTCTTTGGCATTTCTGCTAAATAGTAAATCTTTTTTGATGTTAGAGGCTTAATATTGGTTATATCTGTATATGTAAAGCCTAGTGTTTCATCAGGCATTGCTGAAAAACTAGAATAAGTATAGTTGTTGTTGTATTTAACTGTTACATTAGCAACAGAAGAGGCTTTTAAATCAATAGTAGAAATATTTTTACAGTCTAACACTAAATATAAATATGTATTGCTAGAGTCCTTTACCTGATAATATTCATAATACATTGGTTTTGTTGGAGGCTCTACTTTTTGATTAAATTGTGCTGATTCAAGTGTTACTTCAACATCTTTTCCAGTTATTTTTTCGCCCATTGCTATTGTTTTTGTTTCTTCGCTTTTTGTACTGTCTGCACTACTTACACCTGTTGAATCGTCTATTGCGTCGCCTACTTCATTTAATGCTTCGCCAACTGCAAAATACATATTATAGACAATTACAATAGATACAATGCCTAAAATTAAACCTGTTATTGATTTTCCTATTCCTGCTCTCCTGATTAAGCCTATTAGTCCAAATATAATACTTAATATTCCTAATACAAGTGAAACATAATTTAAAAATGGAATAAAACACATACAAATTGCAACTATACCTAATACCATTGAGGCTATGCTTAACCCACCTTTTTTTACTTTTTCTTCCATAAATAAATGCTCTCTCCTTTCTTATCTTTTATATGTTGTAGATTATAGCACATCTTTTTTTTATTTGCAATACTTTCGTTGCACATCTGTTGCACAACTGTATTACATACAATAAATACACTTTTGCATATAATCGTATTACGAGGTGTTAAAAATGAAAAAATTTAAAATTCCGTCAATTCCCCCAACAACTAATAAAAGTATTCGTTTTCCAAATGATATAATAGAAGAAGTTGAAGAAGCTATCAGGGGAACATCTTGCACATTTACTGCTTTTGTTGTAGAAGCGGTTAAAGTTGCACTAGAAAATCTAAAAGAAGGGGAATAAATACAACCGAATATAAGAGAATATCTATAAATAAAGAAAAAACCGCCTTTTATTTTAAGTTTTAAGCGGTTTTTTTTGTAATAGTATATAACTTTATAAGTTATAATAAAAATCGTTTCTAGGGCTAATTATGTGCGTATAAGAGGGTTATTTTTTATTCTAACATAAATAAACAATATGTCGTTCCCTGTACTTCATATTCCAAAGTTACAACTTCGTCTATTAGTCCGTGTTCATAACTATATTTATTGCCGTTATACGCATTTCTTATAACTTCTTGCATTTCTTTATCTTTTAATATTTTTATTCCTTCTTGTTTATTATTTTTATGATATTTCTTAATAAACTCTTTTTCTGTCATTTCTTTAAATTCTTCAAATGTATATGGATACTTTTTCATTATTAACCCCTTACTTTCTTTATGTCCTTTATCGTTCAATTTTCTTCACTTCCTCTAGGGTAAAACTATATTTTTTATCGTTCAATAGCTTTTAGAATTTGTCTTACATCTTCTTTTAATTGAGTTTCATTTGCTGGTAGTTTTCTTACACTATCAACTTTGTACTTAATTTTTAAAAGTGTTCCTATTGCTTCTTGTAATGATAAAGAACAAACTATTTGCTTATTTTGTTTATTTGTATAATTAAATGCTTTAAAATTGTCGTAAAATTCTGATTTCATTTTGTCCCATATATCGTTATATACTGGTCTGTGCATACCTTTTCTTAATTGTTCTTTTTGTCCTGGTGTTAGTATTACTTTTCCTTTTTCTATATCTGCAAATAGTGTTTCTATTTCCTTTGTTTTTTCCATTTTCGCCACCCCCTTCTTGTCTTATTTATATTATTATATACATATAGGGAGTGGCAAAAGTTTATAAATTGTCTATAAATAACTTACCAAAAACTTATTTTATTAAATTTCTTGTATTTCGTTGCCTTCTAGTTCTTGACAATTAAAAGTAATACCGTCATTGTCTATAACATACCAGTTATTATTTTTTTCAATACGGACTGTTTTCCAGGTATTATTTATTTTAATTTTAAATACTTCCCCACAATGAAAATCGTTGTATCTGTCTGTGTCTTTGTTATATTCTAATTTCATATTTTACACCTCTTTCATTTAAAATAATATTTATATCTTACTAAACCCTTACTATTATTAAAAATAGGTTTAATTACTTTTAAAATCGTTTTTAAGCGGTTTTTCTTGTTTATTTGTCCCCTTATGTATCTTACTATTAAAAATCGTTGTATGCTTATTTATATTGTAAATAGCACTATACTTTTTTATTGTTCGTCTTTTCCATATACTAATTGTCTTAATTCTTCTATTGTTAGATTATTTTTTAATTCTTCCCTTTCTGTATCTTCTTCTTGTATTTCTTGCTTTGGTGTATTATAGCCTTGCATTTTATTTATTTCTTGTATTACGCTTAACATTCCCTTAACATCTGATGGGCTTATATTTTCTTTTAGTTGTATTTCTCTTATTTCATTTTTCATTTTGTTTATTTCCTGGTCGTCTGTATTTCCTGCGTTTATATAGTCTGTCAATTCTTTGTATTTATCGTCTAGTATATCTTGATATATTCGCTTTTTTTGTTGTATATTACCTTTATATTGTAATAGTAGATAGTTTAAATTTGCTAAAACTTGTTTTCTAGTCCAGGTAACATCTTTTTGCGTATCTTCTTTTAATTCGTCTATTCTATCTTGGATTTTCTCTTTACCATTTAATATACTTGACTGTACCCATACCGCTTCTTTTGTCCAGTTTTTACTCTTTGGGTATGCTATTCGGTATGCCTCTGTTTGTGTTTTTCCTTTTGCTACTTCTATGCAAAATGTTTCTTGCTGATGTGTTAAAACATTGTTTCTTTTATATGGTTTACTTTCTTTTGCCATTGTACACCCCTTATACTTTTATTCGTGCTTAAAGAATCTACTAAAAAAGCCTTTGTTTTTACTTTCTTGTTTTAGTGTTTCCTTTTCTGTTTCTGTTGGTGGCAATAAATGACTATTCATATATTGGTTGCAAAGGTCGTCTTTTTCTTCAAATTTCGCCTTAAAATAATCTCTCTGTTGTGTCATTTCTTGTAATTGGTTAGTAACTGTTTGCAACTCTGATTTATAATGTTGTATAACTATATTTGCAACCCTGTCATTACTTTTAAAATCTAGGGTTTCTTTTATTTCGTTTGCTTTTGTTTCGTCTTTTTCTTCTACTTGGTTTGCAACTTGATTTATGTTGTTGTTTTTATGTTGTTGTATGAAATTAACTTTTTTATCTTGTAAATAATTGAAACCTGCGTCCGTTATCTCCCAATTATTTTGATTATTCTTTACCATAAACCCTTTGTTTGTTAAATAGTCTTTTTGCTTATAAATAGCCTGTGTTGATATACTTAAATTATTCGCCACTTCTTTTATACTAAACATTGTAGATGTTCTCTCCTTTCCATACCTTTCCATACCTTTTTATGTTTGCAACTAGGTTTAAAATGCTATTGCAAACTACTGCAAATCTATATTTACATTTTAGTCTGCATTTCCTAAAATATCAATACTTTTTTAGGTTTGCAACTAAAATATAATATTTATTTCTTTTTACTTCTTTTCTTTTTCTCTTTTTCTGCTTTTTTTCTGTTTTCTTCCCTTCCTTCTTCAAGTCTTTCATAGTTTGGCTCTGAATCTGCATACCAGGTAATAATCATATTTGTATCTAGCCATTTTTCAAAATCTGTTTCGTTTTTACTGTTTAAAAAGTCTGAATTTTCATATTCAATATTAAACAATGATAAACTGTTCAAGTATTGTATATTTTCGTCAAATGGTTTATATATCAATTTTTGATATGCCCTATTGCCATTATCTCTTACATCTTCATATCTACGAATACTTGTAACTCTATTATATATAGATTTTATTTTTACAACATTTCTGTTTTGGTATCTCATTTCGCATATATAAGAGCCTATGTCAAATGCTAATTGGTATTGTTTATCATTTGTTTTTAATAATGCTTTTGGGTATTGAGTAAAACCCCATTTTGCTAAATAATTTGCATATACTTGTCCAAATAATAAATAAGATACACCCTTTTCGTGCTTTATTGCTTCCACTAAATGAACTTTTGTAAAATTGTCTTGATTTTTATTTTTAGGTTGATATTTTTCCCTAAAAGTTATTTGAATATTTAATAAACTATTAAGAATATTAGTTATATTTGCACTTATATAGCTTTGAGGTTTATTCATTAGTTCTGCAAGTTCACTATCTTTTATTTGTAGTGGTATATTTCCATAGTTGTCATATACTTCAAATAATTTGGCTTCAAATATATGTTTTACTTTTCTTGCAAATATATTATAAGGTCCACTATCTCTAGGCAATATACTTGACATTTTAATTTCTTCAAACTCTTCTTTTGACATATCTTTAAAAAAATTTTTGAACCATATAAAAGTTATATTTTTCTTGGTATCATATTTTACTAACGCACTTTGAATAAATTTATTACTTTCTTCGTCCATATCTAATACTAACTGTTTATTGTCATTCATAGCTTTATCAACTGCAATACTAAAAGGGGCTGTCCTTTTGACATCAAAAATTTCTGTATTGATTACATTTTTCTTTGATATACTCTGCCTTTTTTCCTCTTCTTGATAAAATACATTTCTTATATCTTCTTTTTTTGCCATAACTACCACCCCATTTCTTTTTTGAAATTAACCTGACACTCTTTTAAAAAATTAGTCATTGTAATTTCAACATCTTCTCTCACTGGGGCTGATTTTAAATATTTTTCTATTTCTTCTTTTATGAGGTCGCTTTGTCTATTTAACATTTCACTTGTAATAGTCTTGTCTAGGCTTGTATATTCATTTAAAAGTAAATATAATTGGCTCTTTTTAAATGTTTCGCCTATTGACTGATTATCTTCGGCAAGTTTAAATAAATTGTCCTTTCTTATTTTCATATCTGTATATGAGCCTAACTTGTATATATTTTCAAGTGTTAGTTTCTCTTTTAAATCAAATATTTTATATATTGCATTTAAAAATATTTCGGTAGTCATTACTACTGAAAATGTATTAAATATAATTTTTATTAGTCCTATTATTGACTCTGACTCTGCATTTTTGCTTATATAATCGTCATTATTTCTTAATTCATTTATAGCTTTTTCTGATACATTTAAAAAATTATTCTCTTCTTCTTTAAATACACTAGAAGCGGTTTCTTCTGATGTCAATTCTTTTAATTTTGCTTGATAATGTCCTATCACATCTTGCATTTTATTTTTTGTTTCTAATATTTTGCTGATATTATTTTCTATAAGGTACATATCACTTATAATACTTGATAGTTTTAGGCTTTGTCTGTCAAAATCATTTAAACTTGTATTGTGTATATTATACAATTTTCTTATTGCATAATTTCCAAAAAGATAATTGGAAGCTACTCGCTTGACTTCCTCATCTTCTTTATTTACTGTCAAACATTGCAAAAACTTCAAATATATTTCCGATTCTTCCATATCATAATCGCTATTAGCTTCGTTTATTGCCTGTATTGTTTCAACTAAATATAAATACCCTGATTCTTGCATTTCCTTAACTTCGTCTTTTTTCATTGTAGATGTTCTCTCCTTTCTTTTTCGTTGTTTAATATATCACTTTTTTTGCTATCTTGCAATTTTAGTTTTCATTTTGTCCATTTTGTCTAATAGTTCCCTCTGTTCTGCTAGTGTCATTGTAGCATATATTCTAGTGGTTTCCAAACTGTTATGTCCTAAAATGTCTGCTAGTGTCATTCTATCGCCACCATTTTTTATAAATTCTTTCGCAAATAAATGTCTAAAACTGTGTGCGTGTACTTTGCTTTTTAATAGTCCACCCCTTGCTTTTCCTGCAATATCTTGTAGTTGTCGCCATACATAGCTATCACTTAATGGATTTCCATTTTTGTTTTTAAAGATAATACCACTTGTTATATTTGCCTCTTTACAATATTTCTTTAAATCTTTTTGCAATTCACTTTTTATTGGTATATCTCTTTTCTTTCTTTTATTATAAATCGTTGCATTTCCTTTCTTAACCGCTTCTACTGTGATATATTTTAATTCGCTTATTCTTATTCCTGTCCCTGCAAGTGTTTTCATAAGGTAATACATTCTAGTATTATTCAATTTCAATGCCCACTCTAAAAGCCTTTGATATTCTTTATCATTTAATATATTTTCAAGTGTTGTTTTCTTTTGTACTTTGATTTGTTGTAATTTCATTTTATCAGGAAGCCCCAAAAATGTTATAAACTTGTTTATAATAACTATTTTTATATTTATACTACTTTCTTTTGCGTGTATTTCTTTTAAATGTTCCTTATAGTCTATTAGCTTTTCTTTTGTTATATCTTCTATCTTGCTTATTTCTTCATATTCTAAAAATGCTAGTATGTATTTTGTATATTGGTCTATTGTTTTTTGTTTTTTTTCTTCGTGCAAAAGTTCTTTTTGAAATTCTTTTATTTTTTCTTCCATTTTTTTCGCCCTCTTTTACTATAATAATAAAAAGTATTCGTACTCGTTTAATTTGTTCTTTTCATTGACATTAGTATTATATAGCATATTTTGTTTTTTGTCAATATAAGTTGTAGTTATATTTACCAATTTCAATTTTGCCATTTTTACTAAATGTCGCTAAACCCTTTATATTTCAATTAAAACAACAATTTTTGAATATAAAAAAAGAAGCGGTTTTTTATAAAATTTTTTGGTTGTATCTAAAAGTATTTTTTTGCCTTCTGATGTTTCCAAAAAATAAAAAACACTCCCCTTATATTAGATACTAAAACTATATAAAAAGGTTGCATAAATTTTAAATTTTTTTTAATATCAACTTCAAATAGTCTTTATATTTGTATTTCCCTTTTTTCGCCTAAATTTGACACTCTAAAATCGTTTTTAAGGCATTTTTATTTTACAGACAATAAAGTATATTACTTTTTTTGTTTATGGTCTGCATTTCATTATATTTGCGTATATTGTACAATTAAAATAAAAGGTAGAATAATTTTTTATAAACTATACTACCTTTTACTATGTTGTTTCACTAGGTTTTACTTTCTAAAAAGGAAGTTCTAACTCGTCATATTCTGTATTACTTTTAGTTTTACCTGGTCTGTTATTTCTATAATTATTTATAAACATACTGTCTATATCTTCAAAATAATTAAACATTGAATAATAATTGAAATTACATTTAAAATAAGATTTTCCATTTCTGTTTTTTAGTCCTATCAACTGTACTTTTCTTGGTGTTTCGTCTTTTGCCTGGTTTATCTTTTCTCTTATATCTGATACTTTAGGGTTTTTTATTTCTTGTATTTCTTCCATTACTTGTAATTGCAACCCCATAACAACATCTGCTGAATATTCTATCGCTCCACTTTCTTTAAAAGAAGCAAAATCAACTGTTGTAGTATAATTCTCACGATTAAATGAACATATTACAAATACTGGTATATTAAAATCTCTGCTGATTCGTTTTAGTTCTGTTATATTATAATCTACCTGTTGCTTATCTGTTAGTCTGTCTTTTATTGGTCTTAATATTTGCAAATAATCTAATACTATAATTGGTTTTATTCCTGTAAATACAATATATTTTTCTATATAGTTTCGTATTGTTTCAACTGTTACATCAAAATTGCCTTCTACAATAGTTATATTCTTTGAAATGTCTTGATATTTCCTAACCGCTTCTTTTGTTATATCTTCAATATTTGTTTCTTGCATTATATTTATATTTGTTTTTGCGTTTCTATTATCAATTATAAATGTTTGCCTACTAATACTTTTTGCAACCAATTCAAACTTGCTTTGTTCCAAACTAAAAAATATTATATGTTCTCCTTTACTTGCCATTTGGTCTGCAACTTGATGTATAAATGTTGTTTTCCCTAAACTACTAATTGCACCTAATACATAAAGTCCAGGATAAATTCCATTGATAACATTATCTAAATTCTGAAAGCCTGTTGATTTATACTTATATTCCTTCATTTTCTTTATATCATTTAAAAAAGAATTATCAATATAACTTGATACTGTTTGTATAGAAAATGGATCGGTTTGTATTTTAAATTCTTCTTTGTTGTTTACTGTTTTATACCAGTCGTTTATATCGTTATATTTTTTTGGTATTTCTAATATATATGATTTTAGGTTGTTTTCTTCAAAATATTTTGTCATTTCATTATTTGCTTTTTCTCCTGCTTCGTCATTATCACAACACAATATATAAGTGTACTGTGAAGCGGTTTCTTTGTGTTGTTTTATTGCTTCAAATAATTTGTTTGTTTGTTGTGTACTATGTAATGCTATTGCCTTTTTTTCTATATCTTCAAAACTTAATGCGTCCGCCCAACCTTCACAAATATAGATTTTTTTATCGTCTTTTGGTGTTTCTTTTAAATAGTCAATATTTAATGGTGTTTGTTCTCCTGCACTATTTAATACTTTTCTTTGTACCTCTTTTGTTATCGCTCTTGCCACATAAGAAATAGGCTCATTATCTTTATATACTGGAATAACTATTCTAGGTACTTTTTCTTCATCTTCATACACATTATTACTAATAAATAAATGGAAGCGGTCTGCAATTTCTTTACTTATTCCTCTTGTAGCTAGATAGTTATAAACCTGTTCTTTATTTGCTTCTGTTTGATTTTTTATTCCTGCAATTATAAACTGTTTCTTTTGTTCCATTATTGCTTGATTTCTTCTAGCGGTTTCTTTTCTGTTTTCTTCCATTTCTTTTGATACTCTTTTCCCTTCGCTCTTTTGTATAGGCTCTTCCTTTTTATTAGTTTCTTTTGTTGCATTACTACTTAACCCTGCTATTTCATAGGCTTTATTTATTGCTTCTTTTTTGTCCAGGTGTTCCGCTTCCATAAGATAATCAATAATACTTCCACCTCTACAACACCCACTAAAAGAAGAATAACTATTCGTAGTAGGGTTTACAAAAAAATGTCCATTATCTCCTTTTCTTTCTGATGTACTTTGACATATAGGGCAATTTTTAAATAAATACCCCCCATTTGATTTGCTTTCTTTTCCTAAATCAAACCCAGTACGCCTGATGTAATCTAATAAATTTATCTTTTGTTTTACTTCTTCAATGTCTGCCATTGTTCTATTACCTCACTTTCTGTATTTACAATTAAAAGTAAATACTCTCGTTTTACATCTATATTATAGCAAATTGCAAATTTCAAGATTTGCAATTTTGCTGGGATAATATATATAAATATATATATAACAAAAAATGCTATTGGAAAGTATAGTATTTTCAATACTTCTAAAAAAAATCGCAAACTTCAAAATAAAAAATACCCTATTTTTGCAAACTTCAAAATAAAAAATGCAAACTTCAAAATAAAAAAGTTTGCAAACTTCAAAATAAAAATTATATTTAACTTAATTTTTTTTGTATCTTTTAATTGTCTAATTGTTATTGCTTATTTATGTTTTATATGTTATACTAATAATCGTAGATGTTCGCAACAAATAAGGGCTTTTGATACATCTAATATCATTTGCTCTTTTTGTTATCTTATCTTTTATATAATACATCTATGCTAGACACCATAGTTCCAAAAGCCATTGAAAGAATAATAAAAGGTGTATATATTATAGTTATATATACATCTTTTTTATTTGTAAATAAAGAATTTATTTT
>CAZASP010000048.1:0-9214 GCA_964487865.1 uncultured Clostridium sp.
TTTTCTTAACAATTAAAATTATAAATGTTTTTATTATTTTTGTCAATACTTTTTTTAAAAATACCTACAAAATCCATACACGGTTATTACAATTCACACCCAATATAATATGAACATAGTCAAAATATTAAAATTTGTGGGCTGTGAATTGTAATACATGGTTTTATTTTTTATCAACACAAGCTTTTACTAATCCTACAAATAATGGTGCTGGTTTATTAGGTCTTGATTTCAATTCAGGATGGAATTGTCCAGCTATAAAATATGGATGTTCTGGAATTTCTACCATTTCAACTAACAATCCGTCTGGAGATGTTCCAGATATTTTTAATCCAGCTTGTTCTAATTTTTCTCTGTAATCATTATTAAATTCATAACGATGCCTATGTCTTTCTGATATCTCCTTTGTTCCATATAATTTATTAGCTAAAGTACCTTCTTTTATAATACATGGATAAGCACCTAAACGCATTGTTCCACCTTTTTTATCTATTCCCTTTTGTTCTTCCATAATATGAATTACTGGATTTTGAGTATGTTCATCAATTTCTGCTGAATTAGCATCTTTCAAACCTAACACATTTCTTGTAAACTCTACTACTGCCATTTGCATTCCTAAACAAATTCCTAAAAATGGTATTTTGTTTTCTCTAACATATCTTATAGTTTCAATTTTTCCTTCAATTCCCCTATTTCCAAATCCTCCTGGAACAATAACACCATCTATATTTTTTAATACATCTGCTACATTTTTACTAGTAATTATTTCTGAATCAACTAAATGAATTTTTACTTTTACATTGTTAGCAAAACCTGCATGATACAAACTTTCCATAACAGAAATATAAGCATCTTCTAATCTAACATATTTTCCAACAATAGCAATATCTACAATTTTATTTTCGTCAATATTTCTAATATTTTCAACCATTGCTTCCCATTTAGAATTATCTGGTATATAATTTTCTAATTTTAGATGATTGCATACTTCTCTTGCTAATCCTTCTTCTTCTAACATTAAAGGAACTGCATATAAGCAGTCAGCAGTTTTGTTTTGAATAACACTACTTTTTCTTACATTACAGAATAAAGATAATTTTTCTCTAACGCTATCAGGAATATCACTTTCTGTTCTACAAACTAATATATTAGGTTTAATACCAAAGCTTTGTAATTCTTTAACTGAATGTTGCGTTGGCTTTGATTTGATTTCATTAGAACCAAATATATAAGGTAATAATGTAACATGAATATATATAACGTCTTCTGGATTTTTTTCTAATCCTACTTGACGTATCGCTTCAATAATAGATAATCCTTCTATATCTCCTACTGTTCCACCAATTTCAGTTATTACAATATCTGTATCTGTATTTTCAAATTCATATATTTTTTCTTTAATTTCATTAGTAATATGTGGTATTACTTGTACAGTCTTTCCTAGATAATCTCCTCTTCTTTCTTTCTCAATAACACTTTGATAAATCTTACCCATTGTAACACTAGAATTATGAGTTAAATTTTCATTAATAAATCTCTCATAATGCCCTAAATCTAAATCAGTTTCTGCACCATCATCTGTAACAAAAACCTCCCCATGTTCATAAGGGTTCATTGTACCTGGATCAACATTAATATAAGGATCAAACTTTTGAATAGTTACTTTATAACCTCTATTTTTCAACAACCTTCCAAGTGAAGCAGCTGTAATCCCCTTTCCTAATCCTGAAACAACACCACCTGTAACAAAAATGTACTTTGTATTCATAACAAATTTCCTTTCTATACTATTGCCAAAGTTACCAAAAGGACAATTTTTTGACAATTTTTTATGAAAAAATAAAAAAAGATTAAAAAAATTTCCAAAAGTGGTTTTTTTTTAATCTATTACAATTTTAGCACTTAATTTTATTTTTTTCAAGTATTTTTTGCTTTTTTTGTCATTTATTGTTATACTATAATTGCTAGTCAGACTTGACCATTAATAGAATTTTATGTCTGAATAGAACCATTATATAATTAAGGAGGTCTTAATATGTCAACACCACATAATGAAGCAAATTTAGGAGATATTGCAAAAACTGTAATTATGCCAGGAGACCCATTGCGTGCTAAATATATTGCTGAAAATTTTTTAGAAAACGCAAAACTGGTAAATCAAGTAAGAGGTATGTATGCTTACACAGGAATCTATCAAGGAAAAGAAGTAACTATTATGGCTTCTGGTATGGGAATGCCAAGTATGGGAATTTATTGCTACGAATTATATAAATTTTATGAGGTTGAAAATATTATTCGAATTGGCTCTTGTGGATCCTATAAACCTGAATTAAAATTATTTGATATTATTCTATCTCAAAAAACTTTTAATGAAGGGAATTTTGCTCTTACTTTAAATAACGAAGATTGCCATATAGTAGAATCAAGTCAATTTTTAAATTCTAAAATTATAGAAACTGCAAATGAAGATAATATTTCGATAGTACAGGGGAATACAATTTGTTCTGACTGTTTTGATGTATATATGACAGATGTTAAGACATTTTTAGCTAGAATTCCTTCTGATTTTAATCCTATTGGGGCAGAAATGGAAGCTTTCGCATTATTTTATATTGCAAAAATGCTTAACAAAAATGCTTCTTGTCTAATGAGTGTTGTAGATTCAAAATACATTAAAGAAATTGCTACTCCTGAGCAAAGACAAACTGGTCTAAATAATATGATAAAATTAGCATTAGATACTAGTTTAAAATTATAAAAAAATTCCTAGCTTAAGTCACTTACACTTAAAAGCTAGGGATTTTTAATTATTTTTTTATAGATAAAATTTTATATTTCATAATACCTGCAGGTGCATTAACTTCCACCACTTGATTTCTTTTTGCTCCTAACAATGCTGAGCCTAATGGTGATTCATTAGATATTTTATTTTCTGCCAAATTAACTTCTGTTGAACCTACAATTGTATATTCTATTTTTTCGTCAAATTCCATGTCTAAAACTCTTACAATATTTCCAACTTGAACAATTTCAGTGTCAATATCTTTTTCATCAATAATTTTAGCATGTCTAATTTTGTTTTCTAATTCTGCTATTTTCACTTCGTTTTCTGCTTGTGCTGTTTTAGCTTCATCATATTCAGAGTTTTCAGATAAATCTCCAAATCCTAATGCTACTTTAATTCTGTCAGCTATTTCTGCTCTTTTCTCTGTTCTTAAATAATTTAATTCTTTTTCTAAATTATCATATCCTTCTTGTGTTAATATAACTTCTTTTTCTTCCATATTATGTTCTCCTTTCAAATGTAATTCAAAAAATCATTTACTATATTAAGATAAAAAATGAAATTTGTCAAGTAAAATGTGGCAATTATTTTAAGATGTTTTCCTAATTGCATAAAGCTTACTAAAAAAGGCTGTCCCCTTTTGGCAAGTTTCCTAATTGTACTTAATCGCTAATCAATTTTTTAACTCCTTTTAGATAGTCTACTCCTGAAAAGATTGTTGCAATTGTTTGTATTAACATCATTATTGTTACTATTGCATTAAATACTAATTCTAATCCTTGTAATTTACCTGTAAAGCAGTCTCCAAAGGCATTTAAGTCTATGAATGCTAGGGTTATAGCTATCATCTGAGTTACAGTTTTTAGTTTACCCCATTTTGATGCTGGTATTACTTGACCCCCTTTTTCTACTGCTATTAACCTGTAACCAGATACTAAAAATTCTCTTGCTAGTACGATTATTGGTATCCATGCTGGTAGTTTTTCCACTTCTACTAGCATCATCATAGCTGCTAATACTAGTATTTTGTCTGCTAATGGATCTAAAAATTTTCCAAATGTTGTTACTTGACTATTTTTTCTTGCTAAGTATCCATCTAATTTGTCTGTTATAGATGCTAGTATAAATATTAAATCTATTATTATAAATTCTATTGGTATTCTAAGAATTTCTCCTTTTATTCCTATAAAAGGAATTATTACCATTATTGGCACTAGTATGATTCTTAATATTGTCAATTTGTTTGGTAAATTCATAGCTTGAGTTTTCCTTTCTTATTATTAAATTTCTTACTATAAATTTAAATTCTTTTTTTGTTGATTTTTTTGAATTTCATTTAAACTTTATTTTAGCATTTCAATTGCTTTTTGTAATTGTGTATCGTCTTTTTCGTCAACATTTAAAACATTTTTCACAGTATCTGGTAGTTCGACTTTTTCGTCTGGTTCAATTCCAACTTTGTTAATTTCTGTTTTATTTGGAGTTAGGTATTTTTCTGATGTTATTTTTACCCCACTTCCATTTGATAAAGTTAATACTTGTTGTATTACACCTTTTCCATATGTTTTAGTACCTACAATTTTTCCTTATCCTAAGTCTTTTAATGCTCCTGCTAGTATTTCTGATGAACTTGCTGTATTTTCATTTGTCAAAATTATGATTGGCATATTAATTATTGGATCGTTTTGTGATTTTTTTATCTCTTCTTTATTATTTTTATCAACTTCATATAATAAAATAGAGTCTTTATCTGTTATATAGTCTGCTATTTTTAACGCTTCATCTACTATTCCTCCACCATTGTTCCTCAAGTCTATTATTAAAGATTTTATTCCTTGTTTTTGTAGTTCTTCAAATTTTGCTTTAAAATCTTCTGATGTGTTTTCGTCAAAAGATGAAAATTCAATGTATCCAATTTTATTATCTAAAACTTTTCCTTCTACTGGATTTACTTTTATATTTTCCCTTTTCAATTCAAAGTTTTTTGTTTCTGTTCCTCTTAAAATTTCTATTTTTACTGTTGAACCTTCTTCTCCTTTTATTTTTGTAGATGCTACTGACATTTCATCTCCTGTATATTGAACACCATCAACTGATATAATTAAGTCTCCTGGCAAGATACCAGCTTTTTCTGCTGGACTGTTTTTAATAGGTGCTAAAACTTGAATTTTATTAGCATCTGTATTTTTTACCATATATATACCAACACCAACAAAATTTCCCATTGTATCATCTAAGTAATCTTGCATATCTTCTTCAGATATATATTCTGTATATGGGTCTCCTAATGCTTCAATATATCCTTTAATTGCTCCTTCTTTTAATTTTTCTTCATCAACGTCTCCTAAATAATATTTATCTATAATTGCTTTATATTTGCTAAGAGTTGAATTGATATCCACATTAGATGATATAGCAGAAAAATTATCTTTTTGACCTTTTGAATTAGTAAAATATTGGTACATTCCTATTGATGTGCATAAAAATGTTATAAATGCTACCAATACTACTAACATAATAATTTTATAGACTTTAAATCTTCTTTTTTCTTCCATTCTTGCATCCTTCTTTCTGAAATTTTACAAATGCATACTACATTTCAACATCAATAGGCGGAGTTCTTCCGCCCTTATAATTTAATATATGCAATTCATTTATATTTTAGTAATAATTAGCTGGATTAACTCTGTTATTATAACCGTACGGAGAGACTCTAACCTCAAAGTGTAAATGCGGTCCTGTTGAATTACCACTGTTTCCTGATTGCATAATTTGTTGTCCTCGTGAAACACTTTGCCCAGGTGCTACCATTATTGACCCACTCAAACCATGCGCATACCACGTTTGTAGTCCATTAGCATGTTGTATAACTACATGTGTACCATAACTAGTTGTCCAATTAGCAGTCGTTAATACCACCCCGTCAGCCGCAGCAAAAACAGGAGTTCCAACAGGTACACCATAATCTATAGCTCCATGATAACTTCCACTTGGATAGTACATACCCGCTGTAATATTATTTGATGATACAGGTCTTTGAAGTACTCCACTTCCGCCACCTTGATAATTACCTCCACTACTGCTATTTAACGCATCTATTTGTGCTTTATATTTTTCTTGTGCTACCTGAATTTCTTTTTCTATTTGTCTACTTGCTACTTGCAATTCTTCAATATGTTTTTGTATAGCTTGTTCATCTTCTGATAGTTTTGCAACTTGTACGTCTTTTTCTTTTTTAGCTGTTTGTAGTTGTGTACTAACACTTTGTTTACTAGCTTTTGATGTTGCTAATTCTTGTTTGCTTGATTCTAGTGTCTTTTTAGCTTCTTCTATTTCTTTTTTCTGTTTTTGAATTTTTTCTAATAATTCAGTATCGCTAGTAGCTATTTCTGTTACTAAATAATAATTTGAAATTAAATCTGTTATACTTTCAGATGATAACAAGAAATCTAAATATGAGGTTTCACCAGCTTCATAAGTTGCAATTAAACGCGCATTTAATAATTCCTCTTGTTTTGTATAATCCTCTTGAGCTTTATCTAGTTGTTTTTGTGATTCATCTATCTTTCCGTTTAACTCGTCAATTTGTGTATCTAAAGTATCAATCTGCTCCTCATAATCTGCAATTTGCGTAGATAATTCTTCTACTTGCTTTACCGTTTCAGATTTTTGAGTTTGTACTTCTTTTAAATCTGATTCTGCTTCTTTTTTATCACTATTGATTTCACTTTGTTGATTTCTTAATTTTGTTTCTTCAGATGATGCAGCAAATATTACACTACTTTGTAGTAAAAATATTCCTATTATCAATATTCCAAGTATTCTGACTCCTATTTTTTTCATAAGTTCCTCCTATTTTTATTTTAATTTGTTGAATTGTCTGTTGCTGTATTATTTTGATTTTGTGTGGTTGGAACAATACCATTTGTAATATATGGCATTGGGTCTGTTACCACACCATTTAGTCTAACTTCAAAGTGAGCATGTGGTCCAGTTGAATATCCTGTAGAACCAACTTTTAGCACTACTGTTTCGCCTCTTTTTACAGTTTGTCCAACTTGTACCATAATTTCAGAGCCATGAGCATATAATGTTGAAACTCCTCCACCGTGGTCTATAAGTACCATATTACCATAAGCCCCATTATAACCTGCTTTTATAACAATTCCGTCATTAGCAGCTACAAAATTTGCACCCATTGGTGCGCTAATGTCTACACCAGTATGTAATTTATAAACCCCCGTAATAGGGTGTGTTCTCATTCCATATTTAGAAGTAATTCTAGTATAACCAGGTACTGGCCAAGCTAGTTCTCCTCCTATGTATTGAGTATCTATCCCTTGCAATACAAGTGATAAAATTTCTTCATTTACTGCTGCAAATTGAGCATTATATTCATCAATTTTAGCTTGTATATCTTTTTCTGAATCTGATAATTTTGCAATGTAGTTTTCTCTTACAATTTTAGTATTTTCTAGTATTTTAGCTGTCTTAACTTGATTTTGTTTCATATCTGCATATTGTTTTTTAATTGTATCTAATTTATTTTTCTCTAGTTCAATTTCATCTTTTTGTGCTTTCGCATCTTCTAATAATTCTGTATCATAATCAGCTAATTCTGTAATTAGGAAATAATTAGATAAAAAATCAGAAATACTTCTAGAACTTAATATTACATCTAGATACTTAGTATCGCTTGTTTCATACATTGCAACAAGTCTTACTTCTAATATTTCTTTTTGCCTATTATATCTTTTTTCCGCTACATCTAGCTTTCCTTGTACTTCGTTAAGTAAAGTCTGTACTTCTGCAGTTTTAGTATTTAATTCATCTAGTTGTTTTTGAGACTCTGCTATTCTTTCATCTAGTTTTTGCACCTGTTGCAAATTTTCTGATAATTCATTTTGTACATCTTCCAGTTCACCAGATGCATTATCAATTTGTTCTTGTAATTGTTCTTGTTGTGTTTGCAAATCTGTTAGTTCCTCTGCTCTTACATAAGAAAGAATACTAAAACTGCAAATAAGGAATGCTAAAACACCACATAAAATTTTACGCATGTTTTCTCCTTTACACTTTTAAATATTTTCTCATTGAAATAACACTTCCGAATTGCTCCTATTCCAATTCCTAGTAACATATAAACAAAGATAATTGAACTAAACATGTCACCAAATGTTACTAAACTCATATTAATAACTTGCATAAATTGAGAATTTACCATTTTTTCTGCTAAAAATGTGTATGCTATACCAACTAAAGTTATAGAAATTACACTGGCAAACACTCCTATTATCATACCTTCTACAATAAATGGCCACCTAATAAAGCCATTGGTTGCTCCAACATACTTCATAATCGAAATTTCTTTCCTTCTAGCATGAACAGTAAGTTTTATTGTATTTGCTATAATAAATATAGAAATAATAATTAGTAAAACTAAAATTACAGCCGTTACAATTTTTATTCCATTAGCTAGATTAATTAAAGTTGTAACTGTTTCATCTTTGCTAGTTATTTTTTTGATGTTATCAAATTTTAAAATTTTATCTTGTACTTCTTTGCTTTTACTTAAGTCTGTTAAGGTAACTACATATGATGCTGGAAAGATATTATTTTCTTCATATCCAGCCAATAAATCTTTTTTGTCACCAAATTTTTCTTTCATTTGATTTAAAGCATCTTCTTTAGATACATATTCAGTTGTACTAACACCATCTAAAGTTCTTAATTTGTTACCAATTTCTTCTATTTGTTGTTGTGTAGCATCATTATTAATAAATACTTGTATTCCTTGTACTGATTCAACTTCTTCTACAAAATGATTTATATTTTCTGTTAGGATTAAGAATATTCCAAAAATAATCATAGTTGCACACATAATCATAAGAGATGCACCTGTTGATTTTTTGTTTTTGAATACATTTCCAAATCCTTCTCCAATTAAATACCCAAATATGTTATATTTCACAATCATACCCACCTTTTTTATCATCTCTAATTATTTCGCCCTTACGTCTATGGATAACTCTTTTTTTCATTCTATTGACAATGTCTTTGGCGTGTGTTGCAACAACAACTGTAGTTCCTCTTAAATTGATATCATTTAATAAGTTCATTATATCCCAAGCTGTATCTGGGTCTAAATTTCCTGTTGGTTCATCTGCAATTAACATTGATGGATTATTTACTAGTGCTCTTGCTAATGCAACTCTTTGTTGTTCTCCACCAGATAATTCATTTGGATACATTTCAGCTTTTCCACTTAGTCCTACTAATGAAAGTACCATTGGAACTTGTCTTCTAATATGTCTTGGAGTTGCTCTTACAATATACATAGCATAAGCAACATTATCATAAACTGTTTTATCTGGTAAAAGTCTGAAATCTTGAAATACTACTCCCATACTTCTTCTTAAATATGGAATC
>CAZASP010000049.1:0-1401 GCA_964487865.1 uncultured Clostridium sp.
TTGGAATATCTCTTAACACATCAATTTGCAAACTTGTGCCATCTTCAGTTTTAGCCTCAACCGGTACGCTTATATCATCTCCAAACCACACTGTAGTAACCTCTATATCTTGGATTCCTTTTTGGTCTGGTGCTATATAGGTTAACTGATATTCTCCTTCTGTACCTTCGACTTCAGTTATTGGATATTCTTTAGCTTCAGTTGCTGTACTTAATGTAAGTTTTGTTGGCTTGCTTAATACATTTGTTGCAATTTTGTATGTTATTGTAATATCTTTGCCTTTTTCTGGATATTTATTTGAAACTTTACCATCTGTAATTGATACTATCGGTACAATTTCAACTGTATTATCACTTTCATCAAGAACTTCTTTTTCGTGAAGTTCTCCATCAATTGCTTCATATGTTGCTTTAAGTACAACTTTATATGTTCCTGGGTCTTCTACTTCTATTGTTGCTGTTCTATCAGATATATTTTCAATTGAAGTTTCTTGTGTGTCGCTTTCTTCTCCATCTTTTTTTACTGATATATATAGATTTTTCAATGTGCTATCATCATCAGTTACACTGAATTCAGTGTAAATTTTATTATTTTCTTGAACTTCCACTTTTGAAATTTCTGCTTTTGGATGTGTTTTAAATATTAATGTTTTTACTTCTTGTGATGAAACATCTAATTCTGTTCCATTATCTAGTTTTACACTTCCTAATTTTATTTCTGTTCTTTCTTGTTTTTCTATTTGATAATCAAAAGTGTATGTATTTGGAGTGTCCTCTTCTCCTACTCCTGCATAACTATCTTTGTCTGCAACTTTTACAAATGATACTTTATGACTTGAGTTATTTTCTGCCTTAAATTGTAGTTTTGCTGTATTTGATTCTTTATTTACACTTAGTACTTTTAAATCACTTACTTTTAAACCATAGTCTGCAATTAATTCTAATTCTTTGACTTCAGCAAATTTGTCGTCATCTGCTACATAATTTTCTGAGTTAACTGTTTGATTACTATCTAAGTCATAAGATACTAGAAGGGCAACTTTATATTTCTTAAATGGAGTTACGTCAAGATCAAATTCTGTTTTCTCTTTACTTATTGGAACTTCTCTTTCTTGTTCCGGATTTTCTGTATTTGTATCTGTTATTACAAGTTTTCCACTAACAAAACTATTATCAGCATCTTCAAATTCTACTTGTGCTTTAGCTTTTCCGTCTTTTTGACTTATTTCAAATGTTTTTAATGTTAGCTTACTTTTTAATACTTCTACATTTCCTGTTGCATTTACTTCTACTATTTGATCATTGTTTAATTTTAATTTGTTTATTTTTATTTCTTGTTCTCCAGCTTCACCTTTTCCTTGAAGTGTTTCTTTCGTTGTATACGTTCCCTCACTTTGTTCTA
>CAZASP010000049.1:1501-9182 GCA_964487865.1 uncultured Clostridium sp.
CTGTCCTTTGCTTTATATTCTATTGTATATTTATCTGGTGCTACGAAATTTGCTGGACATTCAGTTTCTCCTACAATTATTGCTGATATCGGAATTGAAGTGTTTGTTTCTTTTACATTAAAGGTTATTGTAATAACTTCATTTCTTTCAGGATAATCTTTTGACACGCTTTCTATTTCTAGTTTAGTTGATATGTTTAATTGAAATTCTTGTCTAAATAACTCGGCTAATTGATGTTTATTCTTTTCATCTTCTGGAGTTGAATCTAAGTTGTATGTTCCTTCTAGTGTTAACACATAACTTTGAGAGTCATCACAACCACTTAAATCTATTGTATTTGTATTTGTTTGTAACTTTACAGTTTGAACTGTTTGGTTATCATTTTCTGATTTTATTACTATATTACCGTCAATTTCTGCATTGTCTGGATTTAATAAATCAAATGTTATTTGTTTAGCTTCTTTATTTAAATTATAGTTGATTATTGAAGGTTTATCTTTTAATACATCAATTTTTGCTTGTTTTGTTTGCTCATTTGTTGCCGGTTGTATATGTTGATCTCCAATTATTACTTCATTAACTTTGTACGTTTTTTCTCCGGCAGTACCCGGTGCATTTATTGTTACTGTGTATTCATCTGAATCTAGTGGAGTTGCTGGAATTTCTTCCAATTCGTCAAATACTAATGCTGTAACTTTTTCAGTTGTATTTGTTGTTATACTGTATTTTAATGTTACTGGTTGATTCTTTTCTGGATATTGCTCTTCGCCTACATAATTTATTGTTGCAGTTATTGGAACGTTATATGTAATTTCACCTATAACTACTGGTTCTGTTGATGCTTTGCCATCTACACAGTCAAATTCTGCTAAAATTTGTATTTTATAATCTCCAGCTTCTGTAATTTCTTCAAATGTAATTTCTCCTGATGGCTTATCTGTTATTTGTTGCTCATATTTTTTGTCACCTTTTGTTACAACTACCTTTTCATTTTTAGAGACTTTATCATTATCATGTATTGTATATTTTACTAGTAGATTGTCAGCTTGTTTTTCTGCTGAAATATCAGCCGTTGGTTTTTCTTTGTAAATTACAAATGTGTTGTTTTCAGTTAAACTTATATGAATTCCGTATTCAACAACTACTTCATCTATTTTTATTGTTTGTTTTCCTTCGCTTTCGCATGGTATTACTGCTGTATATGTGCCGTCCGAATTTTTTGTTACTTCTATTTCTTGACCTGCAACTACTATTTTTTCAACATTTAAATTAGCTGAGTTTCCACTTGTAAATGTTACAGTTACTTCTTCATTGTTAACTTCTACTTTTGATATGCTTATATTTGCTGTATAATTCGTAGTTATATTTATAGTTCTATTTTCAAATATTTCTGATAAATCGTGTATATTTGAAGTTTCTTCATCTTTATCATCTTTATCGAACTTTCCTGATAATGCTAAATTATATGTTCCACTTTCTAAATCTTTTAATTCTATTGTTGTATCTGCTGAATTAGTTTCTTCATTTATTTGTGTATTTAATTGTTTTCTTAGTATTTCTTTTCCTGTTGCTTCTTCAGTTAATACTACCTCTGCATTTTCTATTGCTGCATTATCTGGATTCTTTAACTTAAATTCAAGTGTTTGGTCTTTTACATGTTCGTTGAAAGTATATTCAATACTTGGGTTTTCTTTTAGCACATAATAGTTTACTTCTTTAGTTTCTTCTAATATAGTTGTTTCTTCTCCACCTTCTCCATATATTGCTACTGTTGCTTTTATTGTTTTTTCTCCGAAACTTGAGTTACCATCTACCGGTAATGAAAGTAAGCATGTTCCATCTTCTTGTGGAGCTAACTCATAGTATACATTTTCTATGTTTAACCCTTTTGGTAATGAATCATTATTTGATTCAAATTTATAGTTTACTTGTACATTTGAATTTTTCTCTACAAAGTATGATACAACTTGTGCCTCTGTTATTTTTGCTTTTGTTGCAATATGTGCTTCTCCTATTCCAATTTTTTCCTTTTCTTCATGTACCTTTCCATCTACCAAATCAAGTTTTGCATATAGTTCAACCTGATATTTCCCTGCTGTAAACATTTTTGGAGCTTCAGGTGATGTGAAATTCACTTCATTAGAATCGCTTTTTATTGCTTCTGTAAGTATAGGTAATCCTTCTTTTGGATCTATTAATCTTATTTCAAGGTCAACTATTGTTGAATCTGTATCAACTATGCTTGGTTTTGCTTTTATTTCAGTTTGTTCGTCATTTACTTCAGTTTCAATATTTGCAGTTGGCATAGTTTTAAATACAACTACATGTTTCTCTAGGTTTTCAAATTCTTTATAGTTGTTTAATTTTGCCTTTTGTAGGTTTAGATCTTTTCTAGTTTCATCTTCATAAGGTATGCTAAATGTATATTTTTGCATTTCTCCTACTTTTTGGTCTTTTACTTTTTCTACTGGATATGTTTGCTCATTAACTACAACTTCTTGTACATAATAATCTTCGTGTTCATCCATATCCTCTGAAGCATTTGAACTTGTAAAGCTTAGCTCTATTTGTTTAGGTTCTGTATTTACTTTTTCTACTTTAAAGTTTTCTAATTTAAAATCGTAATCTCCTATTAATTCAAAATGATTTTCTGTAATTGTTTCAGTGTATTGATGTTCTGCGGAAGTTTTATCTTTATCTAAGTCATATTTTATTTCAAATACTATATTATATTTTGTGAATTGTTTAATTCCTGTTAATTCATGTGTATATGTTGCTTCTTCTTGACTAAGCATTTCTATTTGTTGTGTTTCATTACTTTCTGTGTCTGTTATTTTTATTGTTCCACTAACAAATGTATCTTCTGGGTCAACCATTTCATAGCTTAATATTACCTTTCCTTCTGAATCGTCTACTTTTAAGTTTGCTATTGATGGTTTTTCAGATTTTAGTACTTCTGTTGTCGAAGTATAGTATACTTCTGCACTTTCATTTCCTGCAAAATTAACTGCAGTTGCTATTACTTCTTTTTCTCCTGCTTCGTCAAATGGATTTACTTTTACAGTATATAAATTATCTTCTTGTTGTTTTGTAGCTGGACATGGAGCTCCATTTACTACTACTGTTTCTATTTCTGCTTGTGTATTTTTTCTTATTGTATATGTTACTTCAAATTCTTTATTTTTTTCTACATATGGTGGTACAACTGCATTATCTATTATTGCTGTTGCTGGAACTTTTACTTCTGCACTTGATACTTCAACATTTTCTTGTTTACCGTTTCCGTCTTCTGCGTCAAAATCTGCTAATATTTTTATTGTGTAATTTCCTTCCATTTGATTTTCCAAATTAAAGGTTTCATGTTTTGTTTCTTTTGTTATTGATTTACTTTCTTTTTGAGTATTATTATTATCATAAAGTACTAATCTTATATTTTCTGCTATTCCATCTTCATCTAACATATTTATTGTTACATTTATCTGCATTAAATCATCTGATACACTTGGTATTATTGCTGATGTTACTTTTTTGAATATTACTGCTTTGTTGTTTTCTTCTATTTGGAATCCGTGTAAATTATTTAATATTACTTCTTCTAAAATGAATTCTTGTCTTTCTTCTCCGTTATAAGGTATTTCTACTGTATAAGTATTTTCTGCTTTTATAACGCCTTTGTATATTTTTCCACTTATTTTTACTGTATCTATATAACAATTTGTATTTTCATTTAAGGTTGATTTGAATTCTAGTGTTACTGTTTGTGTATCTCTATTAACACTTTTAACCTTATAATCGCTTAAATTGAAGTTATAGTCTGTAATTATTGAAAATTGTTTATTTATTACTGGTTTATCTGTTGTTCTATTTTCTTTACCTTCTTCTGTTTCTGCTTTATTTGAATCAAGGTCATATGTTAAAAATATTTCCACATTATATTCTGTTGAATTTTCTATATTCCCTAATTCAAAACTTAAATTGTCTTTTTTATTAAATATAATTGGTTCTTGTGTTTGTTCACCATTTTCTACTGCTTTTTTAACAATTATTTTACCACTGATAAATGTATCTTCTGGGTCTACTACATTAAATGTTAATGTTGGTTTATCGGTTTCATCATTTACTATTACTTCTTCTACTGTTGGTTCTACATTTCTTAATACATCTACTGTTGTAGTTATTCCTGTTACATCTACTTTGTTTTCTTCATCATATATTATTTGTGTTAAATTAAATGATGCTATTCCATAATTATTTGGTGTCGTAACAGTTACCTGATAGTTATTTCCGTCAATATTTTTTGCCGGTAATCTTTCTCCGTTTACTACTAATTCTTGAATAGTCATAGTTGTATTTGAATCTATTTCATAAATTATGTTTACATTACTATTTCTATTTACATAATAGTTGGAACCTGAATCAGTTTTGATTTCTGCTTTTTTAACTTCTACTTTTACATCAACTTGTGCTTCTGATTCTCCTATTACCTCATCTACATATTTTTCTTTTCCATCTACTGCATCAAATGTAGCAAGTATTTCTTTTTTATATTTTCCTGCTTCAAATTCTCCATCATTTGGTGCTTCAAAGGTAAGTTCATTATTATCCTCTAATGGTTTAACTTCTATTTCTGTTCCATCTTCTTTTGCTAAACGCATCTTTAAATCTTCAGCTATTTTTTCTTCATCTTTTATTGCTACTTGTGTTGTTATTGATTTATTATCTTCTGATACTTCCGATTTTGCAGTTGCTGTTGGTTTTATTTTAAATACTACTACATTTTCTATACTTGCAAAATAATTATCCTTTTTAAAGCCTTGTGAATTATTTAATATTACTTCTTGTAATTCTAGCTCTTTTCTTTCTGTATTATCATAAGGTATTTCTACAATATAGCTATTTCCTCCTTGAGATTTAGCTTCATAATCTTTTTTGTTTATAACTACTGTTTGTACTGTATATTGATTTGATGTATTTGTACTATTAAATGTTACATATATTTTTTTCTCATTTATATCTATATGGTCAAGTTTATATTCTGATATTGTTAATTCATAATCGCTTACCCATTCTATATCTTTAGCCTTTAAGATTTCTGTATATTTATGTTTCTCATCTTCTTTATTTGAATCAAAATCATAAGTTACTTCTATTTCTACTTTATATTTTACAGTTTTCTCTATTTCATCTAATTTAAATGTAGTATTTTCTTTTGAATCTATATTTATTTCTATTGGTTCTTTTCCTTCTGCGGTTAATTTTACTTTACCACTTACAAATGTGTCTTCTGGGTCATCTATTTCAAATGAAAGCAGTGGAGCTTCATTATTATTAGTTTCAAATGCTAATGCATTTATTTCTGGTTTTATATTTTTAAGCACATCAACTTTAGTTGTATTTGTACATGCAACTTGTTCATTTTCATATATAAGCCTTTGGGCATTATATTCTACTACCCCTGCTTTCTCTGGAGCTTTTAAACTTACTTTATATTTTCCAGTTTCTCCATCTACTGGATTTAATTGATATGTATTTGTATTAATTACTATTGAATTTGGTTTTTCCTGTGTATTTGATTTTATTGTATATGTTATTTCAAATTCTTGCTCTTTTTGTAAATAAAATTTTTCTTCTGCTTTTTCTACTTCAGCATTCTCTATTGAAGCATATATTAAGCTTGGTACTAGTGCTGTTCCTATTGTTTTATTTCTATAAACATCTTCATCTCCTATATCATAATCTGCAATTATCTCTATTGTATATGTTCCTGCTTTATATGCCTCATCAGATGTAAATTCTATACTTTTTTCTTTTCCTGTCAATTTTATTTCTTTGCCTACTTGTTTTCCTTCTGGATCTTTTAAAACTGCCTTTAATGTTCCGTCTTTTATTGTGTTATCTTTATCTATAATTTGTATGGATGCTTTTATGCTTTTTACGCCTTCTTCTGTTGGTTGGCGTCTTATATCTACTTCTACTATTGCTGTTGGTACTCTTTTTATATTTTCCTTTATCTTTATTTCTTGCCTATGTGTAGTACTTCCACTATTTTGTGGTAAATCTCCAAATTGATTTGAGTCTAAATCGTAATTTGCATCAACTATTACAATATATCTTTGGTTTCTTTCTAAGTTTTCTACTTTGAAACCATTTAATAATTCTTCTTTTGTTAAATCTTTCTCAAAAACTTTGTTTCCAGCTATATCTGTTATAACTACTTTTCCATCTGTAATAGCATCGTCTTTATCACTTATGTCAACTTTTAACTCTGGTGGCTGTTTTTCGGCATCAACTTCAATTCCTAAAATATTTGGAACTTTTTTCAACACATCTATTGTTACTATATAATGTGCTTTTACTCTTCTTCCATTTTCTAATACGACACCTTCTATAACAATATCATATTTTCCAGGTTTATTTGGAGCTGGTACTTTTACTGTATAATTGTTTCCTTCTCCTTTTTCTACTGGATAAGTTTTACCATCTATTATAACTTCTTTAACATTTGCTGCAGGTGTTATTTCAATTTCTAAATCTAAAAATACATCTTCACCTTGTTTTGGAGTATAGTTATATGTATTTGAGCCGTTCTCTATATTTGTAGAATAATTGTCATCCGGCTTTGGAGGATTTTCTCCTCCTTGGTTACCACCAGGTTGTTGTCCTTGGCCACCTTGATTGCCACCCTGATTTCCAGGGTCACCATTTTGATTTGGACCTCCATTAGATCCATTGCCATTTCCAGAATTATTAGAAACTCCATTATTACTAGATGAAGCATTTTCTGATACTTTAGCTGAATATCTTGTATTATTTTTAGCACTTCTTAATACTCTACCAACATCTTCAGCAGATACTTCACCATCTAAACTTGCATCTAATTGTGAATTATCTGTGCCAGCATTTTCATCTTCATTTTGTTCCTCTGGATTTTCTATTTCTAATAAGTAATCTACTATTTTATTTGCATCTTCATAATTAATTATTCCATCATCATTTATATCAGGACTTTCAGACTTCATAATACTTATTGTAATTATAACTAATGCTAATAAAATAACTCCACCTATAAGAAAGATTAATGTTTTTCTATTTTTATCTAAATTTTTATTCTTTTTATTTAAATATATTAAAAATGCTATTACTAAAACACCTAAGGCTATCGGAATTAATGACATATATTTAAATGAACTTTTCCCTGTTTCAGTGCTTATTTTTTCATTATCTATATTTTCTATTTCTTCAGACGTTGTATCATTTGAGTCATCTCCAACTTGTACTTCAACACTATTTCCATCAATTAAAATATCACTTTCTCCATTTGTAGATGTTACATTTCCAACGGAAATAGTAGTTTTACCTTGTTTAGCTCCTTCTTTTACTTTTAATTTTATTTGGACAAGTTTCTTTCCACTTTCACCTGATTTATTAATTAATGCAAATTTTTTATTTTTAGCATTATAATTAATATCAGACCAATTTTCCTGTTCTTCAAAATTGTCCTTATCTATTGATCCAAATATATTTTCATCATAACTTAACTTTGCAGTATAAGCATATGCTATTTCACTTTCTTTGCTGAAATTAATAGAAACAGTAATTTCATCTCCTGAATTAACATTGCTTTTATCTACATTTAAATCAACTTTTTCTTTTGCAAATACATTCACAGAAAATGTAATTA
>CAZASP010000050.1:0-9105 GCA_964487865.1 uncultured Clostridium sp.
TTAATAACAGCTTCATCAATATTTCCTTTTAAACCAGTTTGAAAATATGAATTTAGAAAAGCATGTTTTAAAATTCGAATATCTTCTTCTCCGTGAATATCTAAATATTTTTCTAATACTATTTTATCTTCTGTTAAAGTTCCTGTTTTATCTGTGCATAAAATATTCATTGCTCCAAAATTCTGAATAGAATCTAATTTTTTTACAATAGCTTTTTTCTTAGACATACGTACAGCACCTTTTGATAAACTAGAAGATAAAATAACAGGTAAAAGAAGAGGTGTAATACCAATGGCAATAGCGACAGCAAAGGTAAAAGCAGTAATAATATCATGTTTCCAAGCATTTAATAAAAATACAATAGGTATCATAATTAACATGAAACGAATAAGTAATCTACTAATACTTTCAATACCTTTTTGGAATGCAGTTTTAGGTTTGCCTATTAATAAAGTGTGAGCGACTTTTCCAAAATAAGTTGAGTTAGCAGTCTTAATTACAACACCTTTTGCAGATCCAGATATTACATTTGTTCCCATAAAACAAATAGAATTTAAATCTGCAATACTATCTAATTCGTCAATAGATATGTTACTTTCAACATCTTTTTTTACACTATCAGATTCACCAGTTAAAGAAGATTGTCCTACATATAAATCTTTTGCTTCTATAATTCTTAAATCTGCAGGAATCATACTACCAGCTGAAAGTATAACTACATCACCTAATGTAACATTGTTAATTGGAATTTGTGTTTCTTTTCCATCTCTTAAAACTGTAGTTGTAGTGGCGACCATTTCTTTTAATTCTTGTGCAGCTTTATTTGAACGGTACTCCTCAAAAAAGTCTAATAATGTACTTACAGAAACTAAAATAGCAATTACAATAATATTTGCATAACTTGGAGTTGGTGGTAAATAAATATCTGTGTATATTAAAATAGCAACAATTCCAAGTAAAATACAGTTAAAAGGTGTAAATAAACTTTCTAAAAAATAGTTATACCACTTTTTTGGCTTTGCTTGTTTAATTTCATTTAGTCCTAAATTTAAAAGTTTTTCACTAGCTTCCTTACTAGAGAGTCCATTTTCCTTAAATTGATATTTTTTCATAAATTCTTCTTTAGGCAATGTAGCTTCCATACCATAGGACTTGCTAACATTTACTTCTTCTTTTGCATTATTATTTGTCAAATTAATCATCTCCATTTTTTTATTATATTAAGTATACCACTAATATAAAAAAATGAAACAAAAATATTAAATTTATTTACACTTTTTTTAACAAATGATAAAATATATTAAAAATAGATATAAGGAGGGCATAGTATGTCAAGAACCAGAGTAGCGGGAATTGTACCAATGGGAGATGGATTTGCATTTATGCACCGTGTTGGAGTCAAAAAGAGAAAAGATTATCAAGATTATTATACTTTTCCTGGTGGCGGATTAGAAGAAGGAGAAACACCAGAAGAAGGAACAATTAGAGAAATTGAAGAAGAATTTGGAATAAAAGTTAAAGTAGTTAAGAAATTATATGAAATGTATTCTGAAAGATTTAATCAAAAAGAAATTTTTTATTTATGCGAATACATAGAAGGAGAGTTTGGAACAGGTCAAGGACCTGAGTTTTCTAATGACCCTAAATACGTAGATAGTGGCAAATTTATTCCTGAAATTATTAAAAAGGAAAATATAGAAAAGATTTTGTTGTTACCTACTGAAATACGTGATAAATTTGTTGAGGATTTTAAGTAAATTTTTTAAATAAAAAATATAATTAAATAAAAAAACTCTTGCTAAAAATAAAAACATATAATATCAGCAAAGCCAAAAAATATGCATATTTCAATAAAATAAAATTGTAACAAAACTGTAATAAAAAATAACATAAAAAACTATTGCTAAAAATTGAATAATATGGTAAAATTAATCAACAAAAAACAAAAGAGTAAGCTCTAAAAAAAAAAGCTTACTCTTAATTTGCAAAAAGGAGGATATTTTATGAAAAAACTTTTAAAATTCACAATTGTATTAAGCATTATATTTACTATGTTAGGTGGCAATGTAGCAGTATTAGCAGTAGATATTGTCCAAATGGCGAATGAAAAACAAATAGCAATGGAAGTAGCTGAATCAGAAAATGAGGGACAACCAAGTGTAGCACCAATAGCAGAAGAATCACCTTCACCAGAAACAACACCAAGCATAGAAACAACACCAAGTGAAGAAACAAGTAATGACTCAAGTGAAAAACCAAACACAGAAACAGCACCAAATGAAGAGACAAATAGTACACCAAGTGAAACACCAAGCAACACACCAAGTAATACACTAAGTAGTACACCAAGCAAAGAAGCAACATCAAGTGAAGAACCAAGTAGTGACACAAGTAAAACACCAATATCAGAAGAATTACCTTCACTAGAAACAACACCAAGCACAGACCCAAGTACTGAGCCTAGTGAAGAACCAACTCAAGCAGAAAACGGAAGTTTACACATTAAAATAAACTTAAAATTACCAAATGAAAATACAGACGGTTTTACAGTTTCATTACAAGAAAATGGAACAGGAGCACCACAGCCCCTAACGAGCAGTTCAAGGAGTAATGGAACAATATATTACGAGTTTGATAATCTTCAAGCAAATTCAGAACTAGGTAAGAACTATGATTTGAGAATATCACATAAGGGATATCAAGACTACAAACAAATCGTACCGGTAAAATCAAAACAAATAACATTTATTGAGATTACAAATAGTTTTGATGTTAATACTACAGTAGAGGAAAATGCAAGAAGAGCAATCATGGGAGTTGGAGATGTTGTCGGAAACGGTGACGAAATCAACGATGACGATGTTGAAGCTATGATTGGATTTATTGAAAGTAATGCTGTAGGAAATGACTTAAATGGAGATGGAAAAGTTAATATTGTAGATTTATCGTATGTTGCCATTAATAAAGGGAATAAAGAAGCTCAACTATGCAATAAATATGAATTTGACCAATTAATGGAAACTGAAAAAATAAGTTTCGAAGATCAAAATACAGAAACGACAAAAATAGAAAAAGAAAAAGGAGATTTTGCAGATATATTTAAAAACAATGATAAATTTATTTCGATAGGACCAGCGAAAGAAGGAACAGAAATTTCTGCTGAAAATCCTGTTGAGTTAAAAATAAGTTTACCTGAAAATCAACAAGAAACACAAGAAATTACAATTGCACCATCTTCTAATTCTGATAATAATATTCAAAGTGGTGCAGTTGAAATTGAAGCAGATAATGGTCAAAAAATAATTGCACAAATAGGTACATCTTCAAACTCTGAAAATGGAAAGGAACAAGCAAGTACTGGAGATGTAAAAGTAGTACAAAAATTAGCAGCAATAGATTCAGATTTAGTATATAAAATAGCTGAAGAAACACTGACACAACCAGAAATTAAAGAAATACAAGCTAAAATTGAAAGTGATGGAACAATAGTAGTTGATTTAGAAGATAAAGTTGCGGTTAAGAAAATTACTATTAGAGTAACTGGAACAAAAAGTAAAAATTTAGCAGATATAGCTAAAGTAGAATTCTTAAATGGAATGGAAGATAGAATACCTGCACCAGTAATAGATGCACCAACTAATCTTACGGGTGAAGCTACAGCAGATGCACTTATAATTTCATGGGATTCAATGCCAAATGTTACAGGATATGAAGTAGAAATAAGAGCAACATTAGAAGGAAAAGGAGAGCAAGTTGAATATCATCAAGTAGATGGTAACCAAATAACTTTAAGTAATTTCTATGGAGCAGAATTTAAAGATAATCATTATACAGACTTCTATGTTAGAGTACAATCTATAAATGGAGAATGGAAGAGTGGATTTGGTGAAACAAAAACATTAACTCCAAAGCCTAATCAAGCCCCACCAAAACCAGATAATTTAAGTGTACAAGGCGGAGCAAGAAGGCTTGCAGTTACATGGAAAAAGATGAAATCTACAAGAAGCTATAATGTAGAATATAAAAAATATGATGATGACGATACAAAATGGCAACGTGTAGCAACAGAAATACCACAAAACTCATTTACAATAGATAAACTTGAAGATGGTGTTAGATACCAAGTAAGAGTACAAGGAGTAAATGATTTTAATGTTAAGAGTGTAGGACCTTGGAGTTCTGGCGATGCAAGAACAACTGAAGTAAAACCAGCAGAACTACCTCGTTATAAAGCAATTAACCTACCACAAAAAGATGAAGCTGGCAATGAAAAAGTTGGAGAATTAACAGACCATATTAAGAGTGCAATATGTGGTTCAAGAAAGCAAATCTCAATGGTTGATAGCAAATTAGATAACGGAAAAGAAAAAACAGCTTTAGGAGTATTTGATAATGATTATAATTCATATTGGCAATGTACCGATTGGGATGATGGTGGAACATATACAGCAAATGATGATTCAAAGGGTGTTATTGTAGAATTTGATGATACATATAAAATGAATTATATTACGTTAGCCCAAATAGAAAACAAAGGTAATATAGGTAGAGCAACTATATATTATTGGGGAAATGACGAGCAACAAGCTGCAACTATGATAAAACCAGCTCAAGTTGTTACCAGAAAAGATAAAGAAGGTAGATTATATACTGCTATTAAATTACCAAGACCTATTGATGCTAAGAAGATAAGAGTACAAATTGGTGACCCATACTATGTTGCAAGATTAACTATTGCCGAAATGCGTTTTTATAATTATGATCCAATTGAAGACGAAGTAAATGAGTTATTTAAAGATCAAATGCATCTGGAGTTAAAAGATGGTGTAAATATAGAAAAAATTGATGCATTACAGAGTAAATTGGAAACAACCTATGATCATGATGAGTTAAATCCAGAAAAGGATAGTATAAATGAAGAACTTCAATTAGCAAGAGATATATTAAATGACCAAAATCTTAAGAAAGATATTATTGATGTTGATACAACAGTTACAGCAAAGAAAGATGGACACATACCATTCTTAGGTGGATTAAATGCATGGCAACCATTAGGAGTTGTAGCACCAGCTAATAGCACAATAAAAGTATATGTTGGAAATCCAGATAAAATAGTAAATGATAGTACTGAACTTAAATTAATAGTAACTCAATATCATGCAGAAGCTGGGGCTTGGATGAAAGA
Source organism: uncultured Clostridium sp. (assembly GCA_964487865.1). Classification (GTDB taxonomy): domain Bacteria; phylum Bacillota; class Clostridia; order TANB77; family CAG-508; genus CAG-269. The sequence goes on from CAZASP010000050.1 coordinate 5,186, forward strand.
AGTAAATGGACTAAAAATTGGATTAAATGAAATACCAATACCACAAATAATTTCATCTTCAAGAGAAAAAGGAGGTTCAATATATATTGAATATACTGGTAATAATGATAATGAAAAATATTCAGTACGTGTAAGTGGTGGAGAAAAAATACCAGTATTAGATTTAACAAAATATGATAGAAGTAAAGAAACAGATAGAAAAGCAGCTGTTGGTGCATATTTAACAGAATTAAGAAACCAAGTAGACGGATTAGAAGCAAAACATAATGACCAACATAAAGGTAGTGAAATTGAAGAATTAGATTACGAGTTCAATGAAAATGAAGATGAATGTATATTTGGTGCAACAGAAGTTGTATTAGACCAAATGATGTATTCAGTATCAGCTAAGAGTTTATTAGCAGGATTAGATAGTAGTAAAGCATCTGGTGCGGATGAAACAGAAAAATTCTATAACTCATTAGTTGCTATGGAAGATATGGTTGATTTATTCTACTCACATAAAGGTTTAACAAAAGATGCAACAAAGGGTAGCACAAATCAATATCCAGTATCAAGATTAAATATACGTTATCACACAATGTTTGCAGGAGCAGCAATGTATGCAGGAGGAAAACATATTGGTATTCCATATGGTGATGTTGCAACATTGGCACAAGGTGTTCCAATTAAAGCAGATAACGGAAAATGGCAATCAGGTGGATATTTCGGATGGGGAATTTCACATGAAATAGGACACATTATAAATGATAGCTATTATGTACATGGAGAAGTTACAAACAACTACTTCTCAGTATTATCACAAGCACATGATACAAATGAGTCAGTTCGTTTCAAATATCCAGAGGTATATAAGAAAGTAACATCTGGAAAAAAAGGAAATGCACAGGACGTATTTACGCAGCTTGGAATGTATTGGCAATTCCATTTAGCAAATGACAATAAGGGTGGATATAACTTTAAGATGTATGATCCATATGAAGATCAACTAAATAATTTGGTATTTGCTAGAATGGATAAATATGCTAGAGAATTTAATATTAATAAAAACAATAATAATGATAAACCAAAAACATCTGCTCCAAAAGCAGCAGAAAACGGTATTGATTTAGTATTAATGACAGATGGAGAAGGCAAAACAGATAATAACTTAATTAGATTAGCTTGTGCAGCAACACAGCACAATGTATTATCATTCTTTGAAAAATGGGGTAAAGTACCAAATGAAGAAACTAGACAATATGCAGAACAATGGCCAAAATTAACAGAAGATGATAACCCTGATAAAGAAAAAGCAATTTGGTATATTAACGATGATGCAAGAGCTTACCAATTAGCACATGGCGATAAGATGACAGAAGGAACAAAAGTTAAAGTTGCATTATCAGATAATGAAAATAAAAATCAAAAAGTATTAACATTATCAACAGAGGGAAATAATGCTACAAAATCAATATTAGGATATGAAATTATTAGAACTTCTTGGGAAAAAGGAGAAGAAATAAATACCCCAGTAGGATTTATTACAACGCAAGGAGATACTAATGATGTAACATATACTGACACAATAGAAACATTGAATAACAGAACATTTGAATATAAAGTTGTAGCTTATGACAAATATTTAAACTCAACAGAACAATGTGTTACAGAGAGATTTAAGATATCACATGATGGAGTATCATCAGAAAAATCTAAATGGGAAATATCAACAAATTATTTAACAGCTACTGAAAAAGAATTACATGATAAAATTAATGGCGATAGCAATAAAGATAGTTCAGATTGTTCAGCTGGTGAAGAAGAAATAAACGGAGAAAGCAAGGAAATATCAGTAGAAGGATTAATTGATAATAATTATGATACAGATTATGTAGCAAGTGTTGATGGCCAAGAAGGACAAATCACAATAGCTTTGCATGAAAAAGTAGATAATTTAGTTGGTTTATCATATAAATCAAAAAGCAATAACGCTCTTCAAAATTACAGAGTTGAAGTAAGTACAGATAATAGAGAATGGACACAAGTTACGCCAAATTCAGTAAAAGAAACTGTTAATGGCGATGTACACACAGCATACTTTAACCCAGATGGTGGAGATAAGTTATGTGTATATCCAGCACAATATATTAGACTAATGATTCAAGATGAAAATATCTCAATATCAGAGATAGACCTTAAAGGAATAACAGGTGATAACATAGAACTTTCACAAGAAGGAATAGGTATATTACAAAATGAAGTAGATTTAGGTGAAGATTCTCAAGGAAATAAACAAATAATACCACAAGGCTCAATAGTATTTAAAGGAACCTATAAAGGTAACCCAGCTTATAATATACCATTATTATTCGATGGTGAGGGTAATATAATCGAAACAGATGGAGCCATATTTGCAGACCCTCTAAAAGGAGATGAAAAATTAGGTGAAGTTTCTGAAGGTATTTGGATTTACTGGGTTGATCCAAATGGAGAATACACTGAAGAAAAACACTACGAAAATGTTAAAGATAAATTGCAGACTGTTAGAGCTGAACTATACCGTGTTGATGATGCTACAAAACTAGAAGGCGAAAGATTAACAAGTGATACTTTACTTGTGAATATGCCAAGAGGAAGTGGAAGTTTACCTAATATTGAAGTTAGTAGAAATAATTAAAAAATAAATTGTAAGGTGGTCTATTAATAAATAGATTACCTTGCAAATAATAAAAAAGAAAGGAGAACAATATGAAGTCTAAAAAAGTAATTGCGATATTTGTGATTGTTACAATAGTTATTGCTTGTGCTCTTACAGGTTTTGTTTTAGCTAATCACAATGCAAACCAAATTTCACTAGATGAAAGAGAAGGTACAAATATTATTTTAAAGCCTTTGTACACTGAAGATGATGAAAATGGTAGAACATATACTGGTGAAATTGAAGTGTATTTGCAAATGGATGATGGTATAACAATACCTGACGATGGTGTTACAACACCTAATGAAAATGGAAATAATGCTGCACCGGTTCCAGATGTAGCGATAGAGGATGCGGCAAGTGTTGCTTCAGCACAAATAGGGTTAAATATAAGTATCAATGAAGAAAATATTGTTGATAAAACAAGTTTTACATTTAATTCGGAGTTAGATAACTTTGGAAAATTACTTGCTGAAACTACAAAAGAAGCAAAGACAGAAGAGGTAACAGTTTCACCCGAAGAAGGAGAAATAGCAACAGTAGCAGAAAATCCAGAAAAACAAGTTCAAACAGTTGGAGAGAAATTAAATATATATTATGTAGGAACTAAAGAATTAAATGATACAAAAAATAGAGAAGATATAAAAATTGGTACAATTACATTAGATAAAAGTAAGATAGGTAAAAATAAAGCTGTTACCATTACACCAGATATAGAGACTACATCTTTAGCAACAGTTGGACATAGTGATGATGTAAGCAAAACAAAACTAAATATTGATGAAAATAGAGATAGTGTAACATTTATACTAAATGCGAAAGAAATTGAAACACCACCAGAAACAAATACTTCACCAGAAACAAATACTTCACCAGGTACGAATTCGACACCGACAGAAACGACCCCACAAGGTACGGGTGGTGAATCAGGATCAACATCTACTCCAGAGAGTGCAGGAGACCTAGACAAAGAAGAGACAATCACAGATAAAATAATAAACGGCTTTAAAACAGGTGCAAATCATTCAGTTACATGGATAATAATAACATTAGTTGTCCTTATATTCGTAGCAGCAGGAATAATAGTTTTAAAGAAAAAAGGTGAAAAACACACAAAATAAAATATTGATAAAAAGATAAAGTGTTACATAAGAAACAAAAAAGATAAACATTTTTTTGTATTTGTATGTTATACTAAACAAAAATAGAGGTGATTTCCGTGTTAGATGAAAAAAGAGTG
>CAZASP010000051.1:0-8312 GCA_964487865.1 uncultured Clostridium sp.
GATGATTTAACAGATACAGAAATTAGTAAAATTCATGGCTTATATGATTATTAAAGGGAATGTTGAGAAATTAAGAAATTAATTACTTGACATTTTTTTGTTTTACATTATTAAATTTTTCTGTTTGTAAATTAGAATGAGGTATCAAACTTCTTTTAAAAGATTTAAATAACCTTCTAATATTAGCGCCTAAAAACATTAACATAAATTCACAAGATACATTAACAATTCCCCGACGTCTAATCCTTTCATAATTCATATTTTGTTTAACCTGCCCGAATGTTCCTTCTACTTGTATACTTCGATTGATTCTTATTTCTATTCCTTTTGGACTTTTTAAATTTTTTCTTGCTCGTTGATTTAAAAACTAGCTTTCATCTGAATTCTAAAACTAACTTTCACTTAATATTAAAACTAAAATTTACTATTAAAATTGTTACTATTCACAGTCAAAAAGGTATAGATAATAATATGATAATATAAAAAGGTGTGAAAAGTTAGCCCTAGAGTTTGATATTATAATATGATATGCTAGATGAGTGGTGATAGTCTGAAAACAAAAATAAATTTTATTCAAGTTTTCATTACTATGTGTGCCTTGAACGAAGTGAAAGGAATGAGAGGTTTATATGAAAAAATTCTTAAATTAAATTTACTATATTGGGATGATACAGTAATTATGATCAATACTAAAAGGTCATGTATAAGATTTTATGGGAATGAAAAAATAGCATATTATACAGCCCATTTAAAAAAAGATGAGGAAGGAATAAAAGAAGATAATATTCTTAATACATTATCAGATAAGGTAACAGTTATGCATGACCATAATAAAATTAATTATAAATATTCATATCAAAATATAGAATGTAATATTCATTTAATAAGAGATTTAGAAAAATGTAAAATGAATACAGGGCATGAATGGTGTGATAAATTTAAATTACTAATTCAAACTACTATTCATGACAGTAAAGAGTATATTTCAAATAACTATACATCTTTTACTGATGATTACATTAATAATTTTGATAATCAATATGAGGATATTTTATTGAATGCAATTGAAGAAAATGAAACCAAACCAAAAACACATTATGATAATAAAGAAAAAGCATTAATCAATAGAATATTAGAATATAAAAGTAATTATTTTCTGTGGTTATATGATTTTACACTTCCAACAAACGATAATTTAAGTGAGAGGGCATTAAGAGGGGTAAAATCCAAAATGAAAATAGCAGGTCAATTTCAAAGTTTATCATACGCAAAATATTATGCTGATATAAAAAGTTACATTGAAACTTGTTATAGAAATAATATTAACTCAACTGATGCCTTAATCCGTTTAATGGAAGATAATCCTTATACTATTGAAGAAATTTTCAAAAAAGGTTAAAAAAATTGCTTTTTTAACCTCCTTTTTCGTATTTTAATTTATTTTGACTGTGAATTGTAACGTTAATTTATGAATTTATCCTGAAATATTTGAAAAATATCTTGTTTTTTTTACCGTATTTATGCTATAATTGAATTGCTTGAAGTTATTACATAATAATAAGTTATTATAATGGTTTTGATGAGTTTAAAAAGAAAGAGGTAATACAAGAAATGGCAAAGCAAATGTATTTTACGTTAAATAATATTCCAGATTTAAGTTTAGGAAAATATCAATCTTTATCAAATGTAGGGGTAGATGGAATTTTAGAACAACATTTGTCTTTTTTAAGACAATGGCATCGGGTTGCTTTACTTGAAAATTTAAGCCTTCATTTATTGATTAGTTACGATCCTAAAAGAGAAAAAAGCAAAAAGATAAAAATCGGATTTTTAATAAATTTCAGAGAAGAAAATAGTGAGTATTATGAAAAAGCCAAAAAAGTGTTATTAGCCTCTCCTTTATCAGAATACTATGAATTATCTGATCAGTATAAAGATGAGATAACAAATGAAATAAAAGAAAATAAAGTTGAAAATACAAGTTATGGTTTTTTAGCAACCCTTTATAAGAAAGAAAGATTTTTAGAACCAGTTAAGAGAGAAAATAGCCCTAACTTTTTTTATGTAGTGCCAAAATGGGAAATAGAAGAAAAAGCACGTTTATATAATATGCTAAAATTAATGCAATCATTAAATGAAGAATGCTTATATAGAGTTGATATTTATCCAAAAGAGATATCTCAAAATATTCAAAATGCTTTTTGTAAACCTTTAAATTGGCTTAGAAATATTACAGCATTTCAAAGTGATGAAATTAGCTTGAGTGATGTAAAAAAAACAACTACAAAAGATCCTAATGCTGAAGAAACATTAAAACAATATGAAGAATTTTTAAAAGATGTAGATACTTCACCTATGTTTTATGTTAATGTTAATGTTTTTTCTAAAAGTAAAACAACTGCAAATATATTATTAGATGCTGCAGCAACTGAGTCAATTAAAAGTGGATATTATTCTATAAAAGTTTCAGATGGTAATTATACAACTACTTCTTTTTTAGAAGAACCATTAACATCCCTTCATGATGAAAAAGCTCCAGAAATTTTAAAAATGTGGCCAACAACTTATACATTAGAAGATTTATCACCATTTTTTAGATTTCCTGCTTTATATGATGGAGAGGTAATTGAAATACCAAAAGAAACGGCTCCAAAATACAATAAAAACGGGATGATGATAGGAAAAGATATTAATGGTTATGATGTAAACATTGATATAAAAAGCTTTGCTAAGCATATGTTTGCTTGTGGAGTTCCAGGTTCAGGGAAAACTAATACGATGTTACATTTAACATCAACGTTATGGAAAAAATATAAAATTCCTTTTTTAGTATTAGAACCTGCTAAACAAGAATATCGTGTGCTTGCAAAATTACAAATGCCTGAATTAGTAGTTTTTTCTCCATCTGCGAATACAAGATTGCAATTAGAAATAAATCCTTTTGAATTTCCAATTGGTCTAACTTTATCAGAACATATTGCTAATCTTTGTGCTGTATTTGAAGGAGCTTTTCCAATGGGAACGCCAGCCCCATTCATTTTAGATCGTTCAATACAAAATATTTATTTAAAAAAAGGTTGGAAAGTAAAAGATATTAATGACGGGGGAAAAACTTATCCAACTATGCAAGAGTTATATGAGCAATTCAAAGAAGAAACCGAGAAAACAAATTATGATGCTGAATTAAAAGGAAATTTACAATCAGTTTTAGAAATGAGAATTGGTAGTTTATTAAGAAGAGAAATGAAAGAAATTTTTAACGTTGAAAATTCAATTATTCGCCCTGAAGATTGGCTAGAGATGCCTGCAATAATTGAATTAGAATCTCTTGGAGAAGGTCCTGCTAATTTTACAACTTTGATGTTATGTACATTAATTAGAGAAACATTAAAAGCAAATCCCAATAAAGATAAAGAAAAACCTTTACGTCATGTAATTTTCATAGAAGAAGCTCACAATTTAATTGGACCAACTGCTCAATTACAACCTGGAACAGATTCTGATCCTAAAATTGCTGCAACGGCCTTTATTGTAAAAATGTTAGCAGAAGTAAGAGCTTTACGAGAAGGAATTGTAATTGCCGATCAATTACCGACAGCTATGGCACCAGAAGTAATAAAAAATACTAACATTAAATTAGTACATCGCTTAACTTCAACAGATGATAGGGAATTAATTGGTAATACGATGTCAGCGACTCCAATGCAAGTAGACGCTATGGCAACACTTACACAAGGTGGAGCATTTATGAATTATGAAGGTTTATTAAGACCATTCCAATTACAAGTTCATTATACTAAAGAACACGATATTCCTGCTCCAACTAATTATGAATTGTATGATATTATGGAACAAAATGGTACGTATAAAAAGCTGAAAATGGGTATGATTGAAAGACAAGGAGAAAGGATTATTAGTACGATTGAAAATTTATATTCAAGATTAGATAAGTTCTATTATTATTTAGAAACTTACAAATATGAAGAACCAGGATTAGAAAATAAAATAAAACAGATGAATTTAATTATAGAAGGATATGCCAAAGAACTAATCAAAATACAAGATTTGTATTTGAGTTATTTAACTAAAACAGAAAATAATAATTTATTTGACAAGCAGAGAAAATATATTACTGAACAAATTCAAATTGCTTATGCTCAATTTATGAATATTGATGAAAAAAATAAAAAATTAGTTGCTATAAGGCTTAACCAAATGAAACAAGAGGGAATAGAATTTTAAAAAATATATATATTGTGAAAGGAAGTATTTAATATTATGACAAAAAATAAAATGACAATAGATAAAGTCAGAAAAGAACATATGGAAGTTGGTGGGGAGTTAACAGATGTAAGAAATAGATACAAAAAGGCTCACGAAAATGAAAGACTTGCAGAAAATTTAAAAGAAACAATAGAAAATACTGATTTACCAGAAGATTTTCGAGATTCTTTAAGAAGTAAATTTGCTCATGCTGTAACAGAAACTAGAGAAGAAAAAAATAAATTAAAAGATGAATTAAATAATTTAGAGAAAAAAACTAAAGAACTTCAAGAAATTTCTGAAGAAACAGTTAAAGATATATCAGGAGTTAAAGATGATATAAGTAAAGTAAATACTAAAGATGATGATCGAGGTATCATTCTAAAACTAAGACAAAATTTGATGGAAAGAAGTAATGGAGAACTTGGAGAATGGCAACATCAAGCAGGAGATTTTGCTAATATGAATCAAGAAATAAATGATATGAAAGATAATTTGTAAAGGAGATCAGTTAATGAAAGGATTAGATGTTAAAGCGACTCGTCAAAAAATTGAACAACTACAAGAAAAAACAGATAAAGAAAATAAAAATATTGATAATTTAAATAGCAATAAAGATGCTATTTCAGATTTGAAAAGTTCAATTTCAGACTTAGATGATGTAACAAAAGGATTATTAGAAAACGAAATTGCTAATTCAGAAGTTATGAATGATAAAGAGATTACAAATTCCAAATCGGAACTAGAGAAAACTCAAAATGAATTAAAAGAAGTTAGCGATGAAGCAAATGAGAATTTAGAAAAAGTTAGTGATTCAAGTGCTAAAATAAATGAAATAGCCCAAGCGGCTAAAGAAACGGGGCTGGACTTATCTAAAGTAAGTGATGTTGCTAATGCACAATTAAAAGATTGGAAAGAAGAAGCTCTTAATGCTGGAAATTTGCAAAAAATGATGGATGCAGTCAGAGAGAAATTTAATCATTAATGAAAAAAACAATGAATTTACCTTTTCTAGGAGAAATTCCTTCTTATTTAGTAATGGCTTCAATTGGTTTTTTAATCACAAGTATAGTAATATTTTATTATGAAAAAAATGCTGGATATGAAATTAAAAAAATAACTAAAAAACATTTTATTTGTATAATAGGACTATTAATTGGAATGAAATTATTTGGTATGTTGTCTGTATTTTTAGATATGTTATTTCACAGACAACCAATTGATTTTCATAAAATAATTGATTCAGGGATTGTTTTTTATGGAGGGTTATTTGGATATTATATAGTAAGAAGAATTGTTGAAAGAAAGGAAAAAAATAAAAGTATATTTGATATATTAGCATTTTGTTTTCCAATGTTTTCAATATTTGGTAGGATAGGTTGCTTTCTAGCTGGCTGTTGTTATGGAAAGCCAACTAACTCAATTATTGGTATTCCGATGAAAGAAGAAGACGGTTTAATAATTAAGCGTATTCCTACTCAATTGATTGAATCTTTGGCAAATGTCATATTAACGATAGCATTTATTATACTTTACCATAAAAAGAAAGACAAAGATGGACAAAATGTTTATTACTATTTTACATTTTATTCTATTTTTAGATTTATAATTGAATTTTTTAGAGGTGATAAAGTTAGAGGAGTTTATGGATTTATATCATTTAGTCAAATGATTAGTATTTTCTTATTAATATATAGTATTTATAAAATAAAAAGAGGAGTGAGTAATAGTGTCAAATGGAATTAAAAAAGGAATTATAAGAGCTTTAATATATGGAGTTGTAGTGGTAGTTGCAGTTAGTGTATTAAGCTATTTAGGAGTAGGATGTGTTCATTTTTTGTGTGGTTCTTGTTTTGCAGAATCATCTTATGACGGATGGAGATCGGGAGGAATTCATATTGGAATATTTTTAGGTGTTATTGTTGCCATATATGGTTTTGTTACAGGATTATCAGAGGGAATTGCGGATTCGAGAAGAGTCAAAGAGAATTTACTAAGAGAGCAAAGGGAAAGACAAAATGAATGGATTACCAAGTTTAATAATATGGTTGCTAATATCGTAAATTTACTACAAACAGGGCAAAATGCTGATTCTGCAGTCAAAGAGTGTCTTCACCATTGTGATGAAGAATCTTGGATGGATGAAAAATTTTTTAGTGAAGAAGTAAAACAAGCTAAAAATATATTAAAATACAAAGTCTTTGCTATTAATCAAATCAATATAAATAAAGATGGTGAATTAGAGTTAAAAAAAGTTATCAACATCTTAAATGCTAGAAATGCTATTCAACCAGATAAAAGTTATAACGAAAACGTAAAAGATATAAATAGTTTACTTGAATATATGGCAAATCCATCAAATATTATAGATATGGATCCATATGGAAAATTACTACCAAGTTTTGAAGATAATCTAAAAAAGTATGAGCAAACGAAGGACTTATATGAACAATTATTAGAACAAGAATCTAAAATATTTGAAAATGCTTTAGAAAATGTTGATATTTTTAAAAAAGAATTATTAGAAAAAATAGAAGTATGTATGTATCAAGTAGTAAGAGAAAAACCTTATAATGCTGATAAATTTAATAAAATACAAGCTTTCTATGGTTTCTTTAAAAATAAATATTTCTATCAAAATAAATATGATAATAAAAATATGATTACTATTAAGGCACCAGATAGTTTATATAATGAATTATATACGTATAAATCTATGGGAGAAAGTGTTATTAATAGTAAGAAAGCATATATTATGGAACAAGTAAATAGTAGATTGGATCTTCAAGTTCTTGAAGAAACTACTTTAAATATTGCTGCATCACTTAAAAATTTAGGTTTGTTTGATTTGGAAAAAGAAATTTTAATAGATTATGTAGGTAGGGGTCTAAAAGTGAATGATAAAATTCAAAACAGAATCAGATATTTAGAAACAGATACTAGAAATGGAAAAATAAGTGAAATTCATGAAGTGACATCAAAAGGTTTTGCATATGATTTTGCCTCAAGTGATTGGAATGATGATGATATTAAAGCATTCTTTAAAAATTTAGCTTATCAAGAAAAAAAATTAAATTACTCATTAGTAATTGAAGATTGGAAAAAAACATTACCTATCCAAAGTAAAGTTAAGTTGTCTGATGAAATTATTTGTAAAGAATTAAAGAAAATGTTAAAAGAAGAATATGATGGTGAAATTGATTGTACATTAACTAATACAATTGCTCTATCAGAAAGTAGCGATGATGAACAAATGGCAATTGTGTTTAAAAGTAATACTGGAGAATATAATAAAGAAATCACATTTATTTTAAGTTGCATTAAAATTGGTAAAAATTTAAGTATTAGAATCTTTACTTTATTTACTCCAAATCCAAAAAACACTACGGAACAAGATTTAAAAGAAGCATTAACAATTAAAAAAGGATTAAATCCAAAAAATACTGCTTATATTGAAGGATTAAAAGAATCAATATTAGAAACGTTAGAAAAATATTTGAAAAAAGAAACAACAATAAATGATATTTATTAATAGAAATGAGTCTGTAAAAAGCTTTGTGTAAATAAGAAATTTTTCCATGATAAAAGAAAAGAAAGGATATGAGAAATTACAAGAAATAAAAAATAAATGGAAAGATAAATATTTAGTATCATTTAAACTTGGGAAGAAAATTGGGATGCCATATGTTCATTCTTTGATTTTTCTGAAAGCATTAGGAAAATATGTATACAACCAATACTATAGAATCATTAAATAGGCAATTTAGAAAATATACGAAAACGAAATCCGTGTTTCCAACAGATATGTTCCTACGGAAATGTCTATATTTAGTTACTAAAAATATATCTAAAAAGTGGAACAATATTATCCGAATTATCTATCATGTTTGATGGAAGATTTAGGTCTTTGAAAATTATTATTTATATATTATTATTAAGGTAATAAAAAAAGGAATGTTGAGAAATTAAGAAATTAATTACTTGACATTTTTTTGTTTTACATTATTAAATTTTTCTGTTTGTAAATTAGAAGGAGGTATCCAGCAACT
>CAZASP010000052.1:0-8126 GCA_964487865.1 uncultured Clostridium sp.
CATAAAAACAGTCAAGTTTTTTCATAATTTTGAAAAAACTTGACTATAATAATAAAAAATAGTATAATAAAAACAGTTGGGGGAGATTTTATGGAGAAGATAAAAAGAGAGAAATATTTATCTATATTAAGAAATTTCATGGATCAACAAATTATAAAAGTAATAACGGGAATTAGAAGGTGTGGTAAATCTACTTTATTAGAACTGTTTCAGGATTATTTAAAAGAAAAAGGAGTAGAAGAAAACCAAATTATATCAATCAATTTTGAAAATGCAGATTATGAAGAATTACAAAATAGAAAAAAATTATATGAATATATAAAATCAAAATTGGTAAAAGGTAAAAAAACATATGTATTTTTAGATGAAATTCAAAAAGTTGAAGAATTTGAAAAAACGGTAGATAGTCTTTTTATTAATAAAGATGTGGATTTATATATAACTGGCTCAAATGCTTGGCTTTTATCATCAGAACTTGCAACTTTGCTTACAGGTAGATATATAGAAATTAAAATGTTGCCATTATCATTTAAGGAGTACTTATCAGCATTTGAAGATAAAACAGATTTATCAAGAAAATTTAGAGATTATTTACAATATAGTTCATTTCCACAAGCCACACAATTATTTAAAATTAATCCGGAAAATATTAATTTATTTTTAGATGGAATATACAATACAATTTTATTTAAAGACGTAATGCAAAGAAAAGGGATAACAGATAAAAACACTTTAGAAAGAGTAACTAAGTATTTGTATGATAATATAGGGAACAGAACAAGCATGAAAAACATAAGCGATAATATTGAGGGCTTAGAGAAAAATAATTCATATAATACTGTTACAACTTATGTGCAAGCACTTATAGATAGCTATATTGTATATAAAGCAAATAGATATGATATAAAAGGAAAAGAATTTTTAAAAACACAAGAAAAATATTATGCAGTAGACATAGGGCTTAGATATTATATGTTAGGTCAAGGTTCTGGTAAAGATATGGGACATATATTGGAAAATGTAGTTTATCTTGAATTATTAAGACGAGGATATGAAGTTTATATTGGAAAATATGATGACCTAGAAGTAGACTTCGTAGCAAAAAATTTAGAAAATACAGTTTATTATCAAGTAGCATTAACTACAAGGGGTTCTACTGATGGTAATAGTAGTGTATTAGAAAGAGAATTAGCACCCTTAAAAAAGATACGCGATAATTATCCTAAATATATATTAACATTAGATGATGATTTAGATACTGACTTTGAAGGGATAAAAAAAATAAATGTATTAGATTGGTTACTAGAAAGTTAAATAATCAGACCATTTATGGAAATATGCAAAAAGAGGACACATCTGTTTAAAGATGTGTCTCTTTTGTAAGGTATTAGTTATTTTCGTTGCTTATTTCCGCATATTTTTTCAATTTTTCATATACTAGGTAATTTACTGTACCTGCTGGAAAATGTCCATCTTTGTCTTTTTTGCCAGCTGGAACACCAGTTAATACTTCAATACCTTCTTCAATGGTAGAAACAGAATAAATATGGAATTGTTTGTTTTTAACAGCTTCTACAATTTCGTCAGATAATTGTAAATTATCAACATTTTGTATAGGTATCATAACACCATGTGAACCGTCTAAGCCTCTCATTTTACAGATTTGGAAGAAACCTTCAATTTTTTCATTAACTCCACCAATTGGCTGAATTTGTCCTTTCTGATTTACAGAACCAGTTACAGCAATAGATTGATTAATTGGAATACCAGACAAGCTAGATAATAGTCCATATAATTCTGTGCTAGAAGCACTATCTCCGTCTACACCGTTATATAATTGCTCGAAACAAATGCTAGCTGTAAGGCATAAAGGCATATCTTGTGCAAACATTTCGCCTAAATAACCTGTTAAAATTAAAACACCTTTTGAATGAGATGGACCAGAAATTTCAACTTCTCTTTCTATATTAACAATTCCATTTTTTCCTGTATAAGTATTGACAGTAATCTTAGCTGGTTTTCCAAAAGTATAATCTCCAATTGTCATAACAGTTAAACCATTTAATTCTCCTACTTCATAACCAGATGTATTAATTAAAAGAGAATTTTCTTTTATCATCTCTAAGTATTTTGAGTCATATTTTTTAATTCTTTCAATTCGTTCTTCTAAAGCTTTATCAATAAATTCACTAGTTACAACTTTTGATTTTGCAAGCTTTGCCCAAGTAGCAGCTTCACCAACTACTTGAATTAAATTATCAAAACGTGTAGAAACTTTACTATGGCTACCTGCCAATCTAGAACCATATTCTACCAAACGAGCCATTCCAGATTTATCAAGGTGTGGTAAATTTTCATTTTCACAAAAACCATGAACAATTTGTGATAATTTATAAACATTTTCTTGATTAATAGTAGCATCGTCTTCAAATTCTACCTTTATTTTAAATAATTTTCTAAAGTCAGAATCCATAGTCAAAAGAGTTTGATAAATGTTAGCATTTCCTATAATAATAACTTTTAAATCTAAAGGAATTGGTTCAGGTTTTAATGAAACTAAAACCATTGAAGAACGTTGATCTGTCGTATTTTCAATACTTAATTCTTTTACTCTTAAAGCTTTCTTTAAGGCATCATAACACATTGAATTTGCAAGCAAGTCTTTTGCTTGGAAAATAATGTATCCACCATTAGCACGTTGCATAAGTCCTGGTTTTAACATAGTATGGTCTGTTTTAAGAGAACCATAATAATTTTCATATTCTAAAGAACCAAAAATGTTATGGTAAGAATAATTTGAATCCATAATAACGGGTGCACCCTCACGATTCGAATTATCAATAAATAAATTAACACGATAATTTAAACAAGGATCAGGTTTTCTCATATTAGGACCTTGTTGAGTCTGTTGTTGAGAAGAATTTTTATTAATTTCATCTTCTAAAAATACAGGTATATTTTTTAATACATCTTGCTTAACATTATTTAAGAATTGATTAATTTTTTTGTTTCTTTTATATTTAGATTTTAAAAAGTTTATATGTGCATTTACAGTAAGTAAAGCAACATTTGATTGCCATTCAGAAATTTTTTTGTCAGCTTGACGTTCAATTTCTTTAATTTGATTTATCACTTGCATTATTTGTTCTTGAACAATAACCGATTTTTCTTCATATTGCTGCTTGGTTTCTTCGTCTAACTTATCAAATTCTTCCTCTTCAATAGTTTTACCATCAACTACTGGCATCATATAAATTCCATTTTGTGCTGACTTAACTTGAAAATTGTATTTAGATGCTTCTTCATTTAATTTCTCTATTAAAGCTGAACGCTTTTCTTCAAATTCTTGTTTTATTAATGCTTTTTCTTTTTCAAAATCATCATTATTAAAAGTTTTTTGAATATCTTTTCTAATTTCTTTAATAAATCCATCCATAGATTCTTTAAATTCTTTACCTTGACCAGCAGGTAATTCAACTGCAATAGGTTCATTTGGAATATCAAAATTATAAATATAACACCAATCAGAAGGTACTTTTTTCTTAGAAGCAATTTTATTTAAATAACTTCTAGTATACATTGTTTTACCAACTCCGACTTGGTCCTTCTATATAAATATTATAACCTTTAACATCTACTTGCAATCCAAATTCTAAAGCTTTTATACCACGATCTTGCCCAATTCCAGTTTGAATAGATTCTAGTTCTTCGGTAGTGTCAAATTTAAATAAATTTGTGTTACAAGTCATTTTTAAATCCTTGTAACTTAGTTCATTTTTGTTTTTCATTTGTTTCCTCCTAAATTTTTTCTTAGTATATCCAGTTTAAAGTTATTTTATATTAGTTCAAAAAAAAAGTAAAGAGTTTTACACTATAAAAATTTAATATATTTTTTATAATTAATAGTAATAGACTAGTAATAGACCATCTATTCAAATAAGGAAAAAGGTATTGCAAAAATAACCAATAAAATATATAATACATAATAAAATAGATTTAAACAAAAGGAAGTATGTTAAAATATGAACAAAACCAAAAGAAAAATATTTGAAACATCAATGAAACTATTTGCAGAAAAAGGGTATGATGCAACAAGCATAGAAGAAATAACAGCAACTGTAGGAGTAGCAAAAGGAACACTATATTATCATTTTTCTAGCAAAGAAGAAATTTTTAATTTTTTAGTAGAAGAAGGAATAAAGCTTTTACAAAACAGTATTGAAATAAAAACATCAAAATTTACTAATTATATTGATAAAATAAAAGCTATTATACTAATACAAATAAAAATTGTAATAAAATATGAAGACTTGATCACTATATTGTTAAGTCA
This sequence comes from uncultured Clostridium sp., assembly GCA_964487865.1. Classification (GTDB taxonomy): domain Bacteria; phylum Bacillota; class Clostridia; order TANB77; family CAG-508; genus CAG-269. Next base: position 4,334 of record CAZASP010000052.1, read on the forward strand.
ATTTTTGGGACATGAAACAAGACATCAGAAATGTCAAAAACATATTTTAGAATATGTAAATCAAATAGAAAAAATTGTTGCAGAAGGAATTAAAGCAGGAGAAATAAAACAAGGGAATCCTCAAGCGATTGCTTCTGAAATATATGGATTAATTTGTTCTAGCCTAGTCTATAAAGCTAGAAACGAGGAAGAAATAGAAATCAACAAATTATTTAAAGAATTTGAAAATACAGTAGTAGAAGGGTTGAAGGTAAAATGAGAAAACCAATTCATAAAGCTAAAAAATATGAGAATTTAAAAGAAATGCTTCAAATATCTGGAGAACTTTTTGGTGATAGACCAGCATATAAATTTAAAACAGATGATCCAGAAAAATTCACATACATTACACATAAACAATTTAGAGATGATATAAATAAATTAGGAACGGCATTAATTAATATGGGACTAAAAAATAAAAGAATTGCTGTTATATCTAGTAATCGTTACGACTGGTGTGTTGCTTATTTAGCAGTAGTTACAGGAACAGGAATTGTAGTTCCATTAGATAAATCTTTGCCAAACAACGAAATAGAAAGTTTAATTACTCGTTCAGAAGTAGAAGCAATTTTTTATTCTAATTCTTATGATGAAATTATGAATAAAATAAAAGAAAAAGGAAATACAAATGTTAAATATTTTATTTCGATGGATTTAGAAAGAGAAACAGATGGTATTTATTCTCAATCAGAACTTATAGACAAAGGAGAACAATTAATTGATAATGGAAATAGAGAATTTTTAGATAGCAAAATAAATAATGAAGAAATGAATATAATGTTATTCACATCAGGAACAACAGCAATGTCCAAAGCTGTAATGCTATCACATAAAAACATATGTAGTAATTTATTTGACATTGCTTCAACTATAGATATTGATGAAACAGATGTATTCTTGTCATTTTTACCATTACATCATACTTTTGAATGTACAGTAGGATTTTTATACCCTATTTCAAAAGGTGCAAGCATAGCATTTTGTGAAGGAATTAGGCATATAGCCGATAATCTTAAAGAATTTCAAATTACAACTATGATTTCAGTACCAATACTTTTTGAATCTATGTATAAAAGGGTAATGAAAACAATAGCGAAGAAAGGTAAAATGGAAACATTACAAAAAGGCATAAAAATTAGTAAATTTTTATTAAAATTTGGAATAGATATACGAAAGAAATTATTCAAAGAAATACATGATAATCTTGGAGGAAAAGTAAAATTATTTGTAGCAGGGGGTGCAGCTTTAGATCCAGAAGTAGAAAAAGGATTTAATGATTTAGGACTTCGTTTATATCAAGGTTATGGATTAACTGAAAGTTCACCTGTTATAGCAGCAGAAGATGATAAATATAGAAAACTAGGTTCTATTGGAAAAGCCTTTCCAAGCCTTGATGCAAAAGTTATAGATCAAAATGAAGAAGGAGTAGGAGAATTAATAGCAAAAGGTCCATCTATAATGATAGGATATTATAATAATGATGAAGCCACAAGAGAAGCTATTGATGAAGAAGGATGGTTGCATACAGGAGATATAGCAAAAATTGATGAAGAATGATATATATTTATTGTAGGTAGAAAAAAATTTGTAATTGTATTAAAAAATGGAAAAAATATTTATCCGGAAGAATTAGAAACTTTAGTAAACAAAATAGAAGGAATTAAAGAAAGTTTTATTTATGGTAAGCCAGAACTTGATGGAGATTACAAAATATGTGCAAAAATTGTATATAATAGTGAAATAATAGAAGATATTTATGGAACAACAGATGAAGGAGAATTAAAAGAGTTAATTTGGCAAGAAATAAAAAAAGTAAATAAAAATATGCCAGCTTATAAATATATAAGAGAAATAACAATTACAAGTGAAGAATTAATAAAAACAACAACACAAAAAATAAAAAGATTTGAAGAAATTCAAACAGTTTTAAATTAATTGTTATGAATAAAAAATATATTAAACTTTTATAGTAAAAAATGCTTACGGAAATAAGGAAAAGATTACCAAAAAATGCAGAAAAAAGCAACCGTAATATTTTCGTAATATAAATGTAATATAAATGTAACAAAAAAATAAACAAAAACTATTGTAGTTTTTTGGCGATTAATGTATAATAATATATGAATAGGTAAAAAGTAATCACGCGTAAGATAAACGAGGTACTTTTGCGATGTCAAAATCACGCATAGTAAATGTGAGAATGGTTATTACTGAGGAAAAAATACTATCAAATATAGATAAAGTACAAAGATTAATCAATCCAAAAAGCAAAAAACAAATAGTACAATTAGAAGATGATTCATATTTTAAAGACTTAATTGAATCTATAAAAACATATCTAATAGAATATCCAAAAAAGAAAAACTTTCCGCCAAGCGTATATAAAGCAGCTTATGGTTTAGTTGAATTTGCAACAAATCAATTTGAAGAAAATACTAAAAAAATAGAAGAATTAATTAGACAAAGAGAACAAAATATAACATTAGCTGGAAAATTAAGAGATTTATTAGAAATAACAGAAAATAAAGAAAAAAATTGGAAAGACCAAGTAAAAAATGCAGAAGAAGATTTTTCTGAAGATATAATAGATACATTAACAATTGTAGGAAAAGCAAAAGATGAAGAAGACGAAAACTACCAAGATGCTGTAAAATTATTAAATGCTAGAATAAATAATTTGGAAACTAATTTACACATAGAAATCGACATGGAAAGAATTGAAGACAGATCAAAAGCTTTAAGTTACATAGGAATTGAAGTTGCCGATGCCTTAAAATCAATTCCAACACCATTAGAAGAAATGTTTACAAATGTTGATGAAGAAGAACAACAACTAGTTCAACAACAAGCTATAGAAGAACAACAACAATATGAACAAGAAAGTACATTCGAAGTGAGACCAAGCTTATGGCAGAGATTTAAAAATAGCAAATTTGTAAGAGCAATTAAAGCAATTACAAGAATTAGAATTGTAATTGATGCTCCAGATGCACTTCCAGAAGGAAGAGGAGAAAATAATCAATAAGAAATAAAAATTCCACATTTTGGATTTTACCAAAAATGTGGAATTTGACTTTTATGGATAAATATGGTATACTAAAAAGCGGTGTTTAGTAATGTATAGCGTTACTAGGAATGAGATTTTTTATTATTAATTATAAAGATATATTCACGGGTATTAAGAGAGAAAATAAAGTGAATAATATTATTAAAGAGAACGGAAAAAAATAGAAAGGAGATTTTATGACAGAAGAAAAAACACAAAATAAACCAAAAAGAAATTATGAGAAAAAAGAGATGGTTACAAGAAATCCAAAAAGACCTTATCAAAGGAAAAGTCGTAATATAAAAATAGAAAATGAAGAAAAAATTGCTCAAAAGCAAAACATATTTAAAGCTTCAAAGTTAAAAATAATACCATTAGGAGGATTACACGAAGTAGGAAAAAACATTACAGTATTTGAATATGAAAATGAAATCATAGTTGTAGACTGTGGAATTTCGTTCCCAGAAGATGACATGTTAGGTATCGACTTAGTTATCCCAGATACAACATATCTAGAAAAAAATGTTGATAAAATAAAAGGATTAGTTATAACACATGGACATGAAGACCATATAGGAAGTGTCCCATATTTATTAAAGAAAATAAACATACCAATTTATGCAACAAGACTAACTGCAGGACTTATTCGCAACAAATTAGAAGAACACAAATTATTAAGAAGTACAAAATTAAATGAAGTAATGCAAG
>CAZASP010000053.1:0-8085 GCA_964487865.1 uncultured Clostridium sp.
ATGGTGAGATAACAGTAGAAAGTGAATATGGAAAAGGAACGAAATTTGTAATTGAGTTACCAATAGAAACAAAATAATATGGAGTGTTTTTGTATGGAAGTAAATGGGGAAAGACAAAAGATTAGTATATATAGAATATTAGGATATTTTATAATATATAGTATAATAGGTTTTTTAATGGAAACAATATTTGCTCTTGTAGTGTATGGCAAAATTGAGAGTAGGCAGGGATTTTTGTATGGACCAGTTTGTCCTATATATGGTGTTGGAGCAGTAGCACTAATACTACTATTACAAAAATGTCCTAAAAATGGGTATTCCTTATTTTTTGGAGGTTTTATTGTTGGTTCAGTAGTAGAATTTGTGATTAGCTTATTAGGAGAATTAATATTTAATGTTAGATGGTGGGATTACTCTAAAAGGTTTTTAAACATAGATGGTAGAATTTGCTTATTATATTCAATTTATTGGGGAGTTATATCTATGTTTTTAATGGAGAAAATTAATCCAAGAGTGGACAAACTAATAGATTGGATAAAATCAAAAATAAATATACAAGTTTTAAAAAGTATAACAATTATAATTATAGTTTTATTATTTATTGATTGCTTATTATCTGGATTTGTTATAGATTTATTTTTAGCAAGAACAGTAGTAGAAAATAATATAGAAGTAAAAGATCAAATGAGATATGAAAAAACTTATAATATTATATACAAAAATAAGTTTATTGAAACATTGATGAACAATATCTGGAATGAAGAAACGATTATAAAAATTTATCCTAATTTAAAATTGACTTTAGAAGATGGAAGTAATGTTATGGTTAAAGATTATTATAAAGAAGTACAACCATATTATTATAAATTTGAACAATAAATTTAAAAATAACAAATTTGATTTTTTATTATTAATGTTTTATATAACATGGAAAGGAAAGTTAAATGTTAGAAAATAAAAAACAAGCCAAATTACTTTTTAAGGTATTAGCTGGGTGTATTATATTATTTTGGACTTTGAATAATTTATCTTTAATAGCAGGCGTATTGAGCAAATTTCTAAATGTCATTTTTCCACTTATATTAGGATTTTGTTTTGCTTTTGTTATAAATATACCTATGAAGTTTTTTGAAAGAAAAATGGCGAAAATAAAAAAATTGAAACCTAGTTTTAAAAGATTCTTATCAATTATATTATCAATTGTTGTAATGATCTTGTTAGTGGCATTTATTATTAGATTGTTAGTTCCACAATTAATAAATGCAGTTTCATTATTATTAGATAAAACACCATACTTAATAGAACGATTAAAAATAATAGTTAATGAAACATTGAATAATCAAGATATAAAAAATGCAATTCAAAATATAGATATTGATACAGAAAATATAAAAGAAGTATTTACCAATAACATAGGAAATATTATAGATTCATCAATTAATATAGTTAGTAAATTAATAAGAAGTATTACCAATTTTATTATAGCAATAGTATTTGCTTTTCATATATTATTAGGAAAAGAAAAAATAAAAAAATATATGAAAAAAATATTAAATGCTTTCCTTCCAAAGAAAAAAGCAGAATACATATTAAAAATTTCCAGATTATCTAATGAGACATTTAAAAGATTTATAACATGTCAAGTCACAGAAGCATGTATATTAGGAACACTTTGTGCAATTGGAATGTTCCTGTTAAGGATTCCATATGCTGCAACAATTGGAACATTAGTAGGATTTACAGCATTAGTACCTATTGTAGGAGCTTTTATAGGGGTAATAATTGGAGCATTGCTAATTGTATCGGTTGACCCTATTAAAGCAATTATATTTGTTATATTCTTTATAGTATTACAACAGTTTGAAGGAAATATAATTTATCCTAAAGTAGTAGGAACTGCTGTAGGAGTACCTGGCATATTAGTTCTATTTGCAGTTTTAGTAGGTGGAAAATTATTTGGAATTATAGGTATGCTTGTTGGATTACCAATTATTTCTATTTTTTATACGATGCTAAAAGAAAAGCTAAATGAAAATGAGGTTTAATGTAATATGCACATAATCAAAATATTAATATACTATTTTTTGTAACTCCCAGCTACATAATAGACTATAAAGTAAATTTTATAATTTATTATAAAATTTACTAATAGTCTATAATTTGCTGGTCCCCCCGAATTGTTACGAAAAAATAGTATATTAATATTTTGACTATTAAAATTTGTAGACTGTGACTAGTAATGTCATAGAAATAAAAAGACAAAAAAATACAAAAAAGTCTTGCAATTTAATATTGCAATTGTTATAATGAACAAGATAAAAAAAGAAAGGACGTAATATGAATGAAAAACTATTTAAGAAAAACCAATTCAAATGCAATAACTACAGCATTCTTAATAGTTGCTTTATTTTTATTTACATTTTAAGTAAGGGAGATTATTCCTTATTTTTTTTTGCAATAAATATCCTTATAAGCAAAGCAAGAAAGGAATGGAATTTTATATGAAAGAATTTAACAAAAAAATAGTTTTAGAAGATGGAGAAGAATATTACGGATATGGATTCGGAGCAGACAAAGAAGCAATTTGCGAAATAGTATTTAACACATCGATGGTAGGATACCAAGAAATTGTATCAGACCCATCATATACATATCAAATGGTAGTTATGACCTATCCGCTAATTGGAAATTATGGAATTACAGATGACGATTACGAAACAAAGCAACCTACCATTGGTGGAATGATAGTAAGAGAATACAATAATCATCCAAGCAATTTTAGGTACACAAAAACATTAGCAGAATACTTAGAAGAAAACGATATACCTGCTATAACTGGAATTGATACTAGAAAATTAACCAGAAGTATAAGAGAAAAAGGCAGTAGAAAAGTAATTATAACAGATGTAAAAACTAGCAAACAAACAGCACTAAAAAAATTAAAAGAATATGAAATTCCAAAAGATGCAGTAGCAAAAGTAAGTTGCAAAAAAAGATGGTATTCAAGAACAGCTAACCCAAACTTCAATGTAGTAGCTATTGATTGCGGTATCAAATTAAATATTGTTAGAAGTCTTAATAAAAGAGGATGCAATGTAACGGTTGTACCTTACAATATAACTGCAAAAGAAGTTATAGATTTAAAACCAGATGGTATCTTTTTATCAAATGGACCGGGAAATCCAGAAGATGTAACAGAAGTTATCAAGCTGATAAAACAATTAAAAGGAAAATATCCAATCTTCGGAATTTGCTTAGGACATCAAATGATAAGTTTAGCTTATGGGGCTAAAACATACAAATTAAAATTTGGGCACAGAGGAGGCAACCATCCAGTAAAAAATTTACAAAACAATAAAATAGAAATAACTAGCCAAAATCACAGTTATGCAGTAGATGAAAAATCGTTAAAGAAAACAAATTTGGAAGTAACACATAAAAATATTTTAGATGATACGGTAGAAGGAGTTGCTTGCAAAAAAGACAAGGTGTTTAGTGTTCAATATCACCCAGAAAGTGCTCCGGGACCTCAAGATAGTGGATATTTATTTGACCAATTTATAAACATGATGCTTTTAGATGAAAAAGAAAAAATAACAAAATAGAATAAAAAAAGGAGAACAAAAAATGCCAAAAAGAAAAGATATAAAAACAGTATTAGTAATTGGTTCAGGACCAATTGTTATAGGGCAAGCAGCAGAATTCGACTATGCTGGAACGCAAGCTTGTTTAGCACTAAAAGAAGAAGGATATAAAGTAATTTTAGTAAATTCGAACCCAGCAACTATCATGACAGATACAACCATTGCAGATAAGGTCTATATGGAGCCACTAACTATTGAATACGTAGCAAAAATTATAAGATATGAAAGACCAGATGCAATTCTTCCAGGTATTGGAGGTCAAACAGGTCTAAATATAGCAATGCAATTATATAAAAAAGGAGTTCTGCAAGAATGTCAAGTAGAACTCTTAGGCACAAGTAGTGAAAGTATAGAAAAGGCAGAAGATAGAGAAAAATTCAAAACTTTATGTCAAGAATTAGGAGAGCCAGTTTTAGAATCTATAATTGCTACATCTATTGAAGAAGGAGTAGAAGCAGCAGAAAAAATAGGTTATCCAGTTGTATTAAGACCTGCTTTTACACTAGGTGGAACAGGAGGAGGATTTGCAGATAATGAAGAAGAATTAAGAGAAATAATAAAACATGCCCTAAAACTTTCCCCGGTTGGACAAGTATTAGTGGAAAAGAGTATCAAAGGATATAAAGAAATAGAATATGAAGTAATTAGAGATAAAAATGACACAGCAATAACAGTATGTAATATGGAAAATTTAGATCCAGTAGGAATACATACAGGAGATTCAATTGTAGTAGCACCAAGTCAAACATTAACAAATAAAGAATATCAATTATTAAGAGATAGCGCATTAAAAATAATTAGAGCTCTAAAAATAGAAGGAGGATGTAACGTACAATTCGCTTTAGACCCCCACTCTTTCAAATATTATTTAATTGAAGTTAATCCAAGAGTATCTCGTTCTTCTGCATTAGCTTCAAAAGCAAGTGGATATCCAATTGCAAGAGTATCTGCTAAAATAGCCATTGGTATGCAATTAGACGAAATTATGCTAGCAAATACACCAGCTAGTTTTGAGCCTGCATTAGATTATATTGTAACAAAAGTAGCAAGATTTCCATTTGACAAATTTACGCTTGCATCTAACAAGTTAAGCACTCAAATGAAGGCAACTGGAGAAGTTATGAGTGTAGGAAGAACATTCGAAGAAAGCTTGTTAAAAGCAATTCGTTCTTTGGAAATTGGAGTATGCCATATACAAATGGATAAATTCAATAAGTATGATACAGAAACATTAATGGAATATATAAAAGATGGAACAGATGATAGAATTTATGCTATAGCAGAATTAATTCGTAGAGATGTAGACATTGGATTAGTATATAATATAACAAAAATAGACATGTTTTTCCTAGAAAAAATAAGACATATCATCAGATTAGAAGAAAGATTAGAAGACAACGTTGATAATATAGAGACTTTAAAAGAAATGAAAAAATGGGGATTTAGTGATAAATACATTGCTAAGGTTTGGAAAAAAACTGAAGAAGAAATATATTTATTACGCAAAAAGAAAAAAATTTATCCTGTTTATAAAATGATAGATACTTGTAGTAGTGAATTTGAAAGTTATGTACCATATTTTTATTCAACTTATGAAGAGGAAAACGAATCTATAGTAAGTAAAAAGAAAAAGATAATTGTTCTAGGTGCAGGACCAATAAGAATTGGGCAGGGAGTAGAATTTGATTATTCAACAGTTCATGCAATAAAAACAATTAAAGAAGCGGGATATGAAGCAATTATTATAAACAATAACCCAGAAACAGTATCAACAGATTATACAACTAGTGACAAATTATATTTTGAGCCATTAACTGTAGAAGATGTTATGAATATTATTGACTTAGAAAAGCCAGAAGGAATAATTGCAGCTTTAGGTGGACAGACTGCAATAAACCTAGCAGGGCCACTTGCTAGGCTAGGAGTTAAAATTATTGGAACAGATGTAAATGCCATTGAAAAAGCAGAAAATAGAGATTCTTTTGAAAAAGTAATGAAAAAGTTAAAACTATTACAACCAAAGGGAGAAGCGGTAACAAATATAGAAGACGGAATAAAAGTAGCAGAAGAAATAGGTTATCCTGTTTTAGTCAGACCAAGTTATGTATTAGGCGGACGTGCAATGCAAATTGTTTCAAGTAAAAAAGCTTTAGAAAAATATCTAAAATCAGCAGTAGAAGTAAATAAAAAACAACCGGTTTTAGTAGACAAGTACATCATAGGAAAAGAATTAGAAGTTGATGCTGTATGTGATGGAAAAGATGTATTTGTACCAGGAATTATGGAGCATGTTGAAAAAACTGGAATTCACTCAGGTGACAGTATAAGCATCTATCCAACATTTAGTGTTAGTGAAAAAGCAAAACAAACAATTTTAGACTATACAGTAAAACTTGGATTAGGAATTGGAATTGTAGGACTATATAATATCCAATTCATAGTAGACAAAAACGAAGACGTATATGTAATAGAAGTAAACCCACGTTCTTCACGAACAGTGCCATTTATATCAAAGTCAACAGGATATTCATTAGCTGATATAGGAACACTAGTAATACTAGGAAAAACATTAAAAGAACAAGGAATAACAAAAGTATATCCATCAGAAAAACAAAAATGGTATGTAAAAGCACCAGCCTTCTCATTCTCAAAACTAAATGGACTAGATGCATACCTATCACCAGAAATGAAATCCACAGGAGAAGCCATAGGTTATGACAAAAAGTTAACAAGAGCATTATACAAAGCATTACAGTCATCAGGAATGCACTTAGCAAATTACGGAACAATATTCTTAACAATAGCTGACAAAGACAAAGAAGAAGCACTTCCACTAGTAAGAAGATTTTACAACTTAGGATTTAACATAGAAGCAACCAAAGGAACAGCCCAATTCCTAAAAAAATACGGAATACGAACAAGAATAAAAAAGAAAATCAGTGAAGGCAGTGAAGAAATCTTAGACTCCATGAGAAAGGGCTATGTAAATTACGTAATAAACACAATAGACATAGACAACATCGACAATGAAAACGACGACGGAGCCTTAATCCGCCGATGCGCAGTAGAAAATAACATACCAATATTCACAGCACTAGACACAGTAAGAGTACTACTAGACGTATTAGAAGAAATAACACTAGGAATTTCAACAATAGACGAGTAATGCCCCATAAAACATATTACATAAAAAGTTATAATTGTAAAAAACATGTAATATAATTAAATTTTTATTACAATTATGTAAAAAACATTGTAAATAATAAAAATATAAGTTACCTTTATTTTAAGGGAGGATAACTTATGCTTAAGAAAATTCTATATATTATTTTAATTATTTTATTAATAAATACTTTTACAGTTACATGTTATGCTACTCCGGTAGAAGTAACAAAAGATAATTTAACGGAAACTCTTGCAAAATTTATGGAATCGGGAACTGATATGGAAAATTATCAAATAACTGTAGAAGATGAAAATATAAAAATGCAAGTAAATGGGAAAGAATATATTCTAAATTATAATTTAGCAGATAAACCAACATTCACCTATACACTTCATGTAACAAATGATATGACATATGATGATTTTCAAAATGAAGCAGGCAACTTAATTTTGCCTATGATTGGTTATATGGCTGTTGCTAATATACAAGGAGTTGAATTAGAGGATGTAGTTGCCTACTTCTTATTTTCATTTTTAGCAAATGCAGATTTTTCTCAAACAGAAAATCCAGAACAAGTAGAAGATGTGATTAAATATGTAACTGATATATATAGTGAAAAGAAAACAATATCAGATTCTAGTGATCTAAATTCTTACTCATTAACTGTTGAATGTAAAAATAAAGAAGAAACATCTTGTGATTTAGTATCTATATTAGAGATTAATCTTGATGCTGATTTTTCACAATTAAAAGGATATGCAGAAAAATCTGGTATGAATCTAGGAGTAACAGAAAACAATGCTGATTATGTAATAAGATTAAAAGTTGGACAAAAGTGTAATATTATATCTAATGAAAAGATTACAGGTCATTCAACTTTAGGATCTGGCAAAATAGATTTTGATGAAGAATATACATATATGATAGGTGTAGAACCAGGAGAAGTAATGGGATATTTATATTTTGGTAATAACGCCGTTAGTAAATCAATATATGTAATTATTGAAGAAAACCCAAATCAAGAAACGTTAGAACCTTTAAGTATAGAAATTAATGTTCAACAGTCAGATGATAAAGAAAAAGAACTAAATAGTAAAAATCCAAAAGGTAATAATACAATATATGAAGGAAGCAAAACGACATCTGATAAAGAATTACCAAAAGCGGGAATTAATAAAGCGCTTATATTTTTGGTGGTCGTTATTCTTGTGATTTTATCAATAATATTTAAAAATAAAATAAATGAGTATAAAGAAGTAAAATAAAGATAAATAA
>CAZASP010000054.1:0-8056 GCA_964487865.1 uncultured Clostridium sp.
GATTTAATTGAAAAAAATGCATACAGATTTTGCTTTATTGTAGACTTTCCGATGTATGAACTATCAGATGAAGGAACAATAGATTTTAGTCATAATCCTTTTTCAATGCCACAAGGTGGATTAGACGCATTAGAAAATCAAAATCCACTAGAAATACTTGCATATCAATATGACTTAGTATGTAATGGATATGAGATGGCATCAGGAGCAGTTAGAAATCACAATCCAGAAATTATGGTAAAAGCATTTGAAATAGCAGGATATACAGAAGAAGATGTAAAAAATAGATTTGGAGCTTTATATAATGCATTCCAATATGGAACTCCACCACATGCTGGAGCAGCACCAGGTGTTGATAGAATGATTATGCTAATTGCAGATTCACAAAACATAAGAGAGGTAATTGCTTTTCCAAAAAATAAAAAAGCACGTGACTTGCTTATGCATGCACCATCTGAAGTATCTAATCAACAGTTAAAAGATGTGCATATCAAGCTAGATAACGAATAATTTATATGTAGATAAAATTGCTATAGGATAGGAAAATAAAAATGAAGAAAAAAGTATTGTTAGGAATGAGTGGAGGAGTTGATAGTTCTGTATCTGCTATTTTGCTGAAGGAACAAGGGTATGAAGTAATTGGATGTACCATGAAACTATGGGAAACAACAGATGGCGTAGAAAGTTCATGTTGTGGAGACCAAGCAATTTACGATGCTAAGCGAGTTTGTGACAAGTTAGGAATACCACATTACACAATAAATTGCCAAGAAGAATTTAGAAATAAAGTAGTAGACAAATTTATTAAAGAATATGAAAAGGCTAAAACTCCAAATCCATGCATAGAATGTAATAAATATCTAAAATTTGGTGTTTTTTATCAAAAAGCTAAAGAATTAGGGTGTGACTTTATTGCAACAGGTCATTATGCAAGAATTGAATTTTCAGAAAAATATCAACAATATGTATTAAAAAAATCAAAAGAAGAAAAAAAAGATCAAACCTACTTTTTATATACAGTACCAAAAGAAGAATTAGAACATATTATCTTTCCATTACAAAATTATACAACGAAAGAAGATACTAGAAAAATAGCAGAAGAACATGGACTATCAGTAGCACATAAAAAAGACAGTCAAGAAATTTGTTTTGTTGCTAATAATGATTATCAAGCATTTTTAAAAAAATATGGAAACTATCAAAGTAAAAAAGGAAATATTTTATTAAAAAATGGAGAAATATTAGGACAACATCAAGGATTTATAAATTATACAATTGGTCAAAGAAAAGGTCTAGGCATTTCATATAAAGAACCATTATATGTTACTGCATTAAATAAAGAAAAAAATGAAGTAACAGTTGGAACAGAAAAAGAATTATATCAAAAAACACTATATGCTAATGAAATTAATTGGTTAGTGAATAAATCATCAGAAGAGCCATTAAAGTGCAAAGCCAAAATTAGATATAGAGCAAAAGAGGCTGAGGCGGCAGTTTTTTATCAACAGAAGGACAAAGTAAAAGTAGTATTCGACGCAGAGCAAAGAGCAATTACTTCTGGGCAGTCTGTTGTATTTTATGATGATTACGGTACTGTGTTAGGAGGAGGAAAGATTATTTAAAATTTGAAAAAAGCCTTGTATAATAAAATAAATTATGATATAACTAATTTATAAAAATAAAGCTAAATAGAAAGGCGGAGTTTTTGTGGAAGAAGAAATGGAGAAAGATGCTAAAACAATTTTAATTGTTGATGATGAGCAACCAATTAGAGATATTTTAATGTATAATTTAAAAAAAGAAGGATATAAAGTAATAGAAGCTTCAGATGGAGTTACAGCTGTTAATATCGCACTAGAGTCAAAACCAGATTTAATTTTATTAGACATTATGCTTCCAAAATTAGATGGCTTATCTGTATGCAAAAGAATTAAAAATTCTTATAATGTACCAATTCTTATGCTAACAGCGAAAGACAATGAAATAGATAAAATATTAGGATTAGAATTAGGTGCAGACGATTATATTACAAAGCCATTTAGTGTTAGAGAATTAGTAGCAAGAGTAAAAGCTAACTTAAGAAAAGTAGAAGCAGTTTCTGATACTAGAGTAGCAGTAGATGCAACAAATGAAGAAAAGAAAAAAGAAAGTAAAATAGTAGTTGGTGACTTAGAATTAGATTTAGATAAATTTGAAGTTAAAGTTAGAGGAGAAGTAATTGATTTAACTTTAAGAGAGTTTGAAGTATTAAAATTTTTAGCCTCTCAACCTGAACAAGTAGTAACAAGAGAAACTTTACTAGAAAAAGTATGGGGATATGAATACTTTGGAGATATAAGGACAGTAGATGTAACAGTTAGAAGAATTAGAGAAAAAATTGAAAAAGATACTTCAATTCCAAAAATTTTAATAACAAAAAGAGGAGTAGGTTATTATATTGCTTCAAAATAGAATAAAAACTTGCCAAAAGGGATAGTCTTTTTTGGCAAGTTTTTTAAATAAGTCTAAATTTGTCGGATTTTGCGATGAAAAGTCAGGAAAAATCGGTAAAATATATTGACAAAACTAACTAATAGAAATTATACTTTTAATGAATTATATAATTTACTAAACTACATAAGGAGGAAATATAGTACGGCACACTAAAAACGTTATATGAATAGAAAATTTGTATCAAAAAGTAATAGAGTATTAAGAAAAGTTTTAAATTCTGAAAAAAATTTAGATATCATGAAAGATATTATCGAAACATTTTTAAAGATTAAAATCAAGGAAATTAAATTAAATCCATATCTAAAAGTCAAATCTAAATATTTGCCATCAGAAGAAAATTTTGGTATTGCAGATGTAAGAATTAAATTACAAAATGAAGAAGAATTAAATGTAGGAATTCAATTTATAGATGGTTATTTTGCACAAAACAAGATGTTACTATATTATGCTCAAATTCATTCAAACCAGTTAGAATATGAGGATAATAGAACAATTGCTAAAACTGTAACTATAAATATATTAGATTTCAATTATTTGAAATCAGATCAATATTTTAATAAAATTGTAATACCATCAAAAACAGAAAAGCAAATTGAATTATATGTATTAGAATTACCAAAATTTAATTTAAAAAACGGTCAAGCTATAGAAAAACACGAAGCTTGGACGAGTTATTTGTGTGGTAATTATGACAAGAAAATCTTAGAAGAATTTGATAAAATTAAGAAATTAGATGATTTATTAGAGGAATATTGGCAAAATGAAACTATGGATTAAAAAAACTGCTATATTTCTATAAAGATAGAATATAGCAGTTTCCGACTATTAATGGGCATCTACCAAAGTTTGTTTTAAAGTTACTTTTATTATAGTACCTTCTGGTACTTGTTCGTCTTTTAGATAATCTTGTAAAATAACATTACCAGAGCCTTCTATATTAATATTTAAATTCTTAGATTTTAAAGTATTTGCTGCTTGGGAAGCATTCATACCCTTTAAATCAGGAACTGCAACAGAGGTTGAAACAGTGCTGCCTTGTCCATAAAGAACAATAATTGAATTTTTAGCAAGAGAACTTCCTGGTTTTGGAGTTTGGTCTTCTACAAGAATTGTATTTGGGTCTCCATCAACATATGTTTTAGTAGTAAATCCAGCAGACTTTAATATTTTTTCTGCTTCAGATATAGTTTTATTTCTAACATCAGGAACAAGTATAGCATTACTTGAATTTGTACTACTAGAAGAATCCTCGTCAGAAGGTACTCCTAAATATGGTAAAATTTCTGATAGCATTTGAGAAACAATAGGACCTGCTACTTGTCCACCTTGATGACCATTGTCACCATCTGGATCGTATAAGGTAAGAAGTAGTACAAGTTGAGTATCTTCAATAGGAGAAATGGCTACATAAGAAGCAATATATCCCTCATCAGCATTTGCTACTGTTGGTTCAGATGTTCCAGTTTTACCACCAATAGAATATCCAGTTACAGCAGCATTTCTACCAGTTCCGTTTGTAACTACAGATTCCATCATAGATTTAACCTTTTCAGAGGTTTGTTTTGAAATAACTTGTCTAACTTGTTTAGTTGCAATTTCAGTAGTTGTATCTGTGTCTGTATTTGTAATTTGTTTTATAATACGTGGTTGCATTAAAATACCGTCGTTTGCTATACAAGAAACAGCAGTAATCATTTGTAAAGGTGTTATATTTAATCTTTGACCAAAAGACATTGTAGCCAATTCAACTGGTCCTACATTATCTAAATTCTGGAATATACTTGTCTGTTCTCCATATAATCCAGAATTTGTAGAATCAAACAAACCAAAAGCTTCGTAATACTTATACAAAGTTGGAGCACCAATTCTTTTACCTAATTGCATAAAGGCAGGGTTACAAGAATTACAAAGTGCTTCTCTCAAAGTTTGCACACCGTGTGGCTGTTTACGCCAACAAGAAATTTTTATTTTAGAATCATTAATATCATCAAATTCTTCATAACCTTTGCAATAGAAATCACCAGCCTTATCGGTAGAGGTTATATTTTCTTCTAATGCAACAGATGCTGTTATAACTTTAAATGTAGAACCAGGCTCATAAGTTTCAGCTACAGATTTATTTGCCCACATTTTATATAAAGCTTCATTTTTATCTTCAGCAGATAATGAATTATAAGTTTTAGCAAGAGTGGCATTAGGAGTATAAGGCGAATTTAAGTCGTAATCTGGATAAGATGCCATAGCAAGAATATCACCAGTTTTAGGGTTCATTGCTATAACATTACCACCTCTTGAACATTTATTTTCATCAACTGCTTGTTTTAAATATTTTTCTACAATAGATTGAATATTTAAGTCAATTGTAAGAGTTAAATCACTACCATTTTCAGCAGAAATATAAGTTTCTTCGGCATTTGGAATTTCTTTTTGGTCACTACCCTTTGAACTTACGATTTTACCTGGTGTTCCTGTTAATACAGACTCCCATTTAGCCTCTATACCACTCAAGCCTTGATTATCATTACCACAAAATCCAATTACATTCGAAGCAACTGTACTATAAGGATAATATCTTTTAGTATCTTCATCAATATTAATACCAACAGTTATTTTATTTTCATCCATCCAAGATTTTAATTTTTCAACCTTCTCTTGTTCAACCTTTTTTATTATTGTTTCTACTTGTGAGGAACTATTTACTTTTTCAAGAACTTCTTCGTAGTTCAATTCAAAAATTTCAGATAATCCTTTGGCTATTTTTTCTTTATAATCTTTTGTGTCTACATCATTACCTTTTACAATTTTTAAAGGGTTAATTGTTATTGTATCTACTTGTGCACCAATGGCAAGAGCCTTGCCTGTTGCATCATAAATATTGCCACGTTTTGGACTAATTATTTGATTAATAGTTTGTTGCTGGTAAGCTAACTCTCTTAAAGAATTTCCTTGAACAAATTGGATAAATCCAATTCTAACAAGTAAAAGAATAAAAATTATAATAATTATAGCTAAAGACCCCTTTAGTTTTTTAAAACTCATTAAATTTTTGGAATCAAAGCTTGTTTTCATTTTAACAACTTTATGATTTTTCTTAGTTGTTTTTTTCTTTTTCTTTTTCTTGTTTCCCATAATAATTTTCCTTTCAAACTTACTTCTTTTGTTTTTAATATTGTATATTAAAAATAGTTAAAAAGCAATAAAAGTTGAAAAAATAAGCAAAATGTAATATAGTATAGTTACAAGTCACAGCTAGTATAAAATGCACATAGTCAAAATATTAATATATTATTTTTTGTAACTCCCAGCTACAAAAAAATAATATATTAATATTTTGATAATTAAAATTTGTGGACTGTGAATTGTAATATAGTATAAATAACTGTTAAGGTGGAGGAAGTAAATGAATACTATTTTAGAAGAAACAAATTTTATAATAAAAAAATATAACATTAAAGCCAATAAATCCTTAGGTCAAAATTTTTTAATTAGTGAAGAAGTAGTAAATGCAATTGTGGAAAGTAGTCAAATAAGTAAAGAAGATTTAGTAATAGAAATTGGACCAGGTTTGGGAACTTTAACAAAATATTTATTAGAAAAAGCTGGAAAAGTAGTTTGTGTTGAATTAGATTTAAAAATGATAAATATTTTGCAAGACAGGTTTAGTTTATATAAAAATTTTGAAGTTTTACACCAAGATATTTTAAAAGTTGATATAAAAAATTTAATACAAGAGCAAATGAAAAACACTGATATAAAACAGGTAAAAGTAGTAGCAAATTTACCATATTATATAACAACTCCTATTATTATGAAGTTATTAGAAGACGAATTGTCATTAAAAAGTATAACTGTTATGGTACAAAAAGAAGTAGCAGATAGATTAATAAGTTTACCTGGTGAAAAAAATGTAGGAGCAATTACTTATAGTGTGAATTATTATGCAGAAGCACAAGTGATTTTAGAAGTACCAAATTATTCATTTATACCAGAACCAGAGGTGACTTCAGAAGTAATTAAACTAAACATTAGAAAAAACCCACCAGTTATTATAGAAAATAAAGATGATATGTTTTCTATTATAAAATGTGCATTTATGCAAAGAAGAAAAACTTTATTAAATGCACTTGTAAATACAAAAGTTTTAAAAGATAAACAACAAGGAATAGAAATTTTAGAAAAATTAGGATTAGATATAAATATTAGACCTGAAAAGTTAACATTAGAAAATTATGCTGATATAACTAAAATAATTAGCAACAAATAATTTACAATTTTTCTAAAAACTATTCTCAATTCTTCATTATTATGATATAATAGAAAGGAAGTATAAAATAGGAGATTAGCATGAATCAAATTTTGATTACCAAAAAATTATATGTAACACCAGAATTAAAGAGAAAAAAGAAGGTTTATAAATTTGAATTCTTTTTGTCTGTTTTTTTTGTGTGCATTTTAATTTCTGCTTGTATTTATGCTGAATATGATAGAAACAAAAGCGAAGAAGTATCACAAGAAATTTTAGCTAATCTTGATATTCCAGAAGATACAAATACTACTAAAAATGATGTATTAGTTGTTGTACTAGATGATAAGTCAGAACAAAATATTAATAATTCGAAAGTAGAAACTTCACCAGATGGGTATCAATATAGGATAATAGCTACAATTAATATTCCAAAAATAGATGTTAAATATCCTATTATTGATGGACCAACAGATAGTGTGGAAGAAACAGAAGATTTATTAAAAATATCACCTACTAAATTTTGGGGTTCAGACCCTAATAAAATTGGAAACTGCTGCATAGTAGGTCATAATTATAGAAATACTAGATTTTTTAGTAAAGTTCCAACTTTAGAAAATGGAGATAAAATAGAATTAACAGATTTATCTGGTAAAACCCTTCAATATGTAGTATATAATAAATATGAGGTTGAACCAAAAGATGTTAGCTGTACAACACAAAAAACAGGTGGCAAAAAAGAGATAACATTAATTACATGTACTGATGATAGCAAACATAGAGTAGTTATAAAAGCAAGAGAGATTAAATAAAATAAGCATTAGTTACAAACTAATAGCTTATTTTTTTGACTCACTAAAATTTAAAAGCTACATATAATATACAAATTAGAATAGAGGAGGATATTATAGGTGGCAAAAATTCTTATATTTAATAATGATACAGATAGAATGGAGACCTATTATAAAGGAGAAAATGAGGCAATGCCATATAATACTAATTCCACTTTAAAAGTTAGAGAATTTAGAGGATCAAGTAGAAGTAATATTTTATGGACTACTAAAAGATGCATGCAAAGTTGGAATAGCCAACGATATATATTTGGCGGACCAATACCAGTAGGGTTTGCTTTTAAAAGACCTTATGAAGGACGGACATGGAAATCAGTCACAACATTATGCAGGTGTTGCCTTTGATGTAGGGCAAACCTTAACACAAGCTAGAAGAAATGTTTTATACAATAGTGCTAGAAATTCTGGAGTATGGTATTATGTAGAACCGATTTCTTTAACACCAACTTGGGTGCATTTTGACAAAAGA
>CAZASP010000055.1:0-7983 GCA_964487865.1 uncultured Clostridium sp.
ATGAAACAATGGTTAAAGCAAAATAAAACAAATATTTTTATAATTACAATTTATTCCATTTGTTCATTAATAATTTTGGTATTTCATGAATCTTGGAGAGATGAAGCACAAAGTTGGCTTATTGCAAAAAATTTAGGATTAATTGAAATCATACAACAAATGAAATATGAAGGACACTTTTTCCTATGGTATATAATTTTGATACCATTTGCAAAACTTGGTTTTCCATATATAACGATAAAAATAGTTAGTTGGGCTATTGTAAATATATCGGCATGGTTAATTATAAAAAAATCGCCATTCAAATGGTGGGTAAACCTATTAATCATTTTTAGTTATCCAATGTTATACTTATATCCAGCAATTGCAAGAAGTTATTGTATAATTCCTTTAGCAATTACATTAATTGCAATAACATATAAGAATAGAAGAACAAAACCAATACAATATATTTTAAGCATTGTATTACTTGCAAATTCACATGTAATTATGTTAGGATTAGTAGGAATGTTATTATTAACATTTTATATTGAACAAATAAAAAATAGAAAACAAAATACAGCATATGAAAATAGAAAAATAATAATTAGCTTTTTTATAGTTGTTATTTTGCTAATTATATCTATTATACCTATTTTACAAAGTTTAATGACAAATACTGAAGTAAATAGTAGTAAATTTGTTCTATCACTAGAACATATAAAAGGACTGTTAATGCAGTTTTATAACATTATAAAATCAATGCTTGGAACTAGTAACATTCTTTTTGTAATGATTACATTTGTTTATATTCTAATATGTGCAATATATGAATTAAAAAGTTATCCTAAAAACTTTGTTATACTACTTGCAAGTATATTATATCAGTTTTTGATATATGAATATATATATTATGCATCAGAACAAAGAGCCAATAGTATTTTTATGATGATTTTATTATTTGTTTGGATTCAGAAAGAGGAAAACAAAGGAAATTATGTAGAACAAGTAATTATATCTAAAATGATGATAATGATATTAACAATAAATTGTATATGTGGAATAAAATGCTCATTAGATGAAATAAAATATCAGTATTCATCAGCAAAGCAAACAGCAGAATATATAAGTGAAAATATAAGTAAAGAAAGTACATTAATAAGTAGGAATATGCCATTGACAGAAGCACTATTGCCATATTTAAATGAGTATAAGATATGGAATCCAAAAATAAAAGATTATTTTACGTATGTGACATGGGATAAAAATAATAAAGAATCAATCACAATGGATTTTATAGATATAGTGAAAGAAAATTTTGGTAAGGAAAAAGAATTGTATTATATTGATGAAAAGGGCGTAAATTTAGGACATGAAGAAAATTTAATAAAAATCTTTGAAAGTTATAATTCTATGCGTCGGTGAAGACTACGCGATTTATAAAATTATTTTTTAAAATTTAGTAGAGGAGAATTAGTTTGGATAAATTAGTATTAGTTGATGGAAACAGTATTATGAATAGAGCCTTTTATGGAATTATGGGAAGTAAAATGCTAACAACAAAAGATGGAAAATATACAAATGCAGTATATGGATTTTTAGCCATTTTATTTAAATTATTAGAAGAGGTAAATCCAGAATATCTGGTAGTATCTTTTGACCTAAAGGCACCTACTGCAAGGCATAAACTTTATGAAGGATACAAAGCAACAAGAAAAGGAATGCCAAATGAATTAGCAGAACAAATGCCAATAATAAAAGAAATTTTAACTGCAATGAATATAGATATTATAGAAATGGAAGGTTATGAAGCAGATGATGTTTTAGGAACATTATCACGTTATGGAGAAGAAAAAGGCTTAGAGGTAATAATTCTTTCAGGAGATAGAGATACTTTTCAATTAGCTACTGACAAAGTAACAATACGTATTCCTCATTCTAAAGGGGGAAAAACAGAAACAGATGAATATAATAGACAAACCATTATTGAAAAATATGGATTAGAGCCAAAACAATTAATTGATGTAAAAGGTTTACAAGGAGACACATCTGATAATATTCCAGGTGTACCAGGAATAGGAGAAAAAACAGCTTTGTCTTTAATTCAAAAGTTTGGTTCTATTGAGAATTTATATGAAAAGGTAGAAAAAGGTGAATCTGAATTAAAAGGTAAGCAAAAAGAAAATATTGAAAATAATAAGGATTTGGCATTTTTATCTAAAACATTAGGAACTATAAATTTAGAAGTGCCAATCCAAGATAGTTTAGAGAACTTCAAAGTTGAAGAGTGGGACAAGCAGAAGGTATTAAAAATATTTAAAGAATTAAACTTTAATCGTTATATTGAACGATTTTCTTTGCGTGATGAAATAGAGCCACAAGAAGAAATAAAAGATTTATTCCAAATAGTAGATAAATCTGAAGAAGACATCATAAAATTAATAAAAGAACAAAAACAAATGATATTTTATTTTCATACTAAACAAGATTTTAATCAAGAAAAAATTATTAAGGAAA
Organism: uncultured Clostridium sp.; assembly: GCA_964487865.1. Taxonomy (GTDB): domain Bacteria; phylum Bacillota; class Clostridia; order TANB77; family CAG-508; genus CAG-269. The sequence goes on from CAZASP010000055.1 coordinate 2,497, forward strand.
GCATTTGTGGTTTAAGTATCTTTGATGAAACAAAACAAGAAGCAAGCTATATTAGTATAAAAAACGAACAAAAAATGCAAAAATTAAAAGAAATCTTAGAAGATGAAGATATAAAAAAAATAAGTGTAAATTTAACAAAAACATATATCTTGCTAAAGCAAGTTGAAATAGATTTAAAAGGAATATCTTATGATATAGCAATTGCAAGTTATATATTAGACCCAACAAACAATAAATTAGAAATTGAAAAATTAATAGAACAATATTTAAACATCAACTTAGAAGAAATAGTAGGTAAAGACTTAGGTGAACAACAATTAAATTTATTTGACACAACGCAAGATGTTGAAACAATAAATAAAAAAGAACAAGAAAAATATGCTTGGTACAGTTATGCAATTAGTAAAATCAGAACCATTACTAAAGAAAAATTAGAAGAAATAGATGCCTTAGAACTATTTAATAAAATAGATATGCCAACAGTAGAAATTTTATCAAATATGCAATGGAATGGCATGTATGTTGATGAAGAAGAATTAAATAAATTTGGAAAAGAATTAACAGATAAATTACAAAGTTTAACGAAAGTTATCTATGAGATGGCGGGAGAAGAATTTAATATTAATTCTACAAAACAACTAGGAGAAATCTTATTTGAAAAGTTACAACTTCCAGTAATCAAAAAAACCAAAAGTGGCTATTCAACAGATGTTGACGTTTTAGAAAAATTAAAAAAAGAACATCCTATTATCAAAAAAATACTTGAATACAGACAATTAATGAAACTTAATTCAACTTATGTGGAAGGATTAAAAGCATATATAAATCCAAAAACAAAAAGGATACACTCATTTTTCCATCAAACAATAACCGCAACAGGAAGAATAAGTTCAACTGAGCCAAATCTTCAAAACATACCAACTAGATTTGAATTAGGAAAAAGAGTAAGAAAAGTATTTGAACCAGAAGGAGATAAAATTTATATAGATGCAGACTATTCTCAAATAGAGTTAAGAGTATTAGCACACATTTCTGAAGATGAACACATGATACAAGCATTTAAAGAAGGGCAAGATATCCATAAACAAGCTGCCGCAAAAGTATTTAGAACACCAATAGAAAAAGTAACAAAACAACAAAGAAGTGATGCAAAAGCAGTCAACTTTGGGATTGTATATGGAATAAGTGACTTTGGATTAGGAGAACAACTTGGAATTTCAAGAAAAAAAGCCAAAAAATATATAAATGAATACTTAGAACAATATATAGGAATAAAAAACTTCATGGAAAATATAACACAAAAAGCAACGGACGAAGGTTATGTAGAAACATTATTTCATAGAAGAAGATACATTCCAGAATTAAAATCAAATAACTATGTAGTAAGACAATTTGGCTCTAGAGCAGCCATGAACACACCAATACAAGGAACAGCAGCAGATATAATGAAAATAGCAATGATAAAAGTGTATCAAGAAATAAAAAAGAGAGGACTAAAATCAAAAATTGTATTGCAAATCCATGACGAAATGCTAATAGAAGCTCTAGAAGAAGAAAAAGAAGAAATCAAAACCATAATGAAGCAAAGTATGGAATCTGCAATCCAACTAAAAGTACCATTAATAGCAGAAATTTCAGAAGCTAAAAACTGGTACGAATGTAAGTAAGCAATTTGAGACGTTTCTTTTTGCATAATGCCTGTCCCTAAACAGGACAAAGGAGAGAAAATATTGAAAAACAAAAAGATAATTTTATTTTTATTTATAGTGATTTTATTCGTAATTGTATTTTTATTAAAAGACAATTTATTAAGAATAATGTATCCAAAAACTTATCAAGAGATAGTTTCAATTTATAAAGAAAAATATAATGTTGAAGAAAATTTGGTTTTTGCATTAATAAAAGCAGAAAGTAATTTTAATAAAAAAGCTGTTTCAAATCGTAAAGCAATTGGATTAATGCAATTAATGGAGGAAACTGCAAAAGATGTTATTTCCAAAAACAATATTAATGTAGATACAAGTAATATGCAGGAGCAACTTTATGATGTAAATAAAAATATTGAAATAGGAACATGTTATTTATCTACTTTATTACAAAGATATCAAAATAAAGAAGTTGCACTTGCTGCTTATAATGCGGGAATTGGAACTGTAGATGGATGGATTGATAAAGGAATTATAAAAAGTGATGGAACAGATATTGAAAATATTCCTTATAAAGAAACAAATAATTATGTAAGAAAGATTTTACGAGACTATAAAATTTATGAAGATTTATATAAAAACTAGACAAATGATAAAAAATGAAATAAAATAAATATGTAAAAAAAGAAGGAGAAACAAAATGGTAATAGAACAATTAATATTTACAGTAATTTCATTAACAATATTTGTGTATATGTTTTTTCGTATGATTCAAAATAATGATACAACTTATGTAGCTATTTTAGTTTTAGAAGCAATAGGAATAGCACTTAATTTTGTAGAAGTATTATTTTCTATTAAATTAAATCTACTTTTTGTGATATTAAAATATGTATTATCAATATTACTTCCAATTGTCATAATTATTTTAGAAAAGAAAAATATTACTTTATTTGAAATAATATATATTCAAAAAGCAAAGTTACATTTATTTTTTGGTAACAATAAAAAAGCAAAACAAGAGTTGATAGATTTATTAGCAAAAAATCCAAATTCTTATAAAGCACATAAAATATTAGCTGAAATTTATGAGCAAGAAGGTGGCATGCGAAAGGCCATAGATGAATATGTACAAGCAGTTGATTTAAATAAAAAAGATTATGATTCATATTATAAAGTTGCTGAATTATTACATAATTTAGATAAAAAAGATGAAGCTTCTGAAATGCTATTTAACTTATTGAAAAAAAAGCCAGAAATGTATAAAGCAACAGAGTTGTTAGGAGAAATTTTATTAGAAAAAGAAATGTATAAAGAAGCTGTTAATGTTTATCAAGATGCTTTAAGATATAATCCTGTAAGTTATGAATTAAATTACAACTTAGGAATTGCTTATACAATGTTAAATGATTTTCAGAGTGCTAAAATTTGTTATGAAAAGGCAGCTGAAATAAATTCATTGTTGTACAACGCTAAATATTCATTAGCAGAAATTGCTTTAATTTACAAAGATTTAGAAGAAGCGGAAAAAAGATTTTTAGAGAGCATAGAAGATGAAGAATTGTCAGCAGATGGTTATTACGAGTTAGCAAAAATTTATCTAATTAAAGGAGATAAAGATACGGCAATTAAATATATTAATACAGCTATTGATGTTAATGCAAAAAAAATTGTAGATAAAGTCAGAAAAGAACCAATTTTTATACCAATAATGGCTAAAATTTCTATCCCATTTAATTTAGAAGATGAAACTATGGAAGAAAAAGAACCAGCCGAGAAATTGCAGGAAAAAGAGAAAAAAGCTAAAGAACATTTAGAAAAAATGAGCGAAATAACAAGAAACTTAAGTTATAATGACATTAAATTATTGCGTAAAAATTCATCTAATAAAAATTCAAAAAAACAGGAGAAAGAAACTAAAACTAACGAAAATCAAAGAGAAATTCAGGAATAATATTTAAAATTTGAAACTCATAAAATCCGTAAATCCTAATATACTGAAAGAGAAAGGGAGGAATTTTATGAGTACAAATTTTGCAATAATTGGCGGAGACTTAAGAATAGTTGAACTAGCCAAATTATTAGCTAAAGATGGAAATACAATATATACTTATGCTTTAGAAAAAGCAGAAGAACTAAAAGATACCCCAAGAGTATTTTATTGTAAAAACATAGTTGAGTTAGCTAAAAATGCAAAAATTATAATTGGACCAATTCCATTTTCTAGTGATGGAAAATATATTAACACGCCATTCAGTGAAGAAATAATATCTATACAAAGCTTTATAAATGAAATAAATTCAAATTTATTAATTGCTGGGAGCATACCACAAGAAATATACAATTTTGATAAAAGCAAAAATTTACAAATTATAGATATTATAAATCAAGAAGAATTAGCGGTATTAAATACAATTTCAACAGCAGAAGGGACAATTGAAATTGCTATTGCAAATACTACCAAAACAATTCATGGTAGTAATATATTAATTTTAGGATTTGGAAGAGTCGCAAAAACTTTAGCAAGCAAAATGTTGGGACTATCTGCAAATATTACCTGTGGCGCTAGAAAAAACGAGGATTTTGCATGGATGAAAGCTTATGGCTATAAAACAACCAATATAAACACATTAGGAGAAAATCTATCTCAATATGACATCATTATCAATACAGTTCCACATTTAATACTAACAGAACGAAACTTACAATATGTTAAAAAGGATTGTTTATTAATTGATTTAGCTTCTAAACCTGGAGGAATTGATAGACAAGAGGCAAAGAAAAGAAATTTAAAACTTATATGGGCTTTAGCTTTACCAGGCAAAGTTGCACCAGTCACAACAGCAGAATTTATAAAAAATACAATTTATAATATTTTATAATTTTTTATAACAACTATTTGCAACTTGCAAGCTTTTTGGGAAAGGAATGAAATATAATATGTTTATAGAAATAATAAAATCTATCATATTTGGTATTGTAGAAGGTATAACAGAATGGTTACCTATAAGCAGTACAGGGCATTTGATTTTGGTAGAACAAGTTATAAAATTTAAAGAAGTATCGCCGGAATTTTGGAACATGTTTCAAGTAGTAATACAATTTGGAGCAATTTTAGCAGTTGTATTATTGTATTGGAAGCAAATATGGCCATTAACAAAAAATAAAAATGAAGCCATAAAACAGAAAGGAATATTATCTTATTTTAATAAAAACATTATGATTTTATGGGCAAAAATACTTGTTGCATGTATACCAGCAGCTGTAATAGGTTTAGCATTTGATGAAGTATTTGAAAAATTATTTTATAATCCATTTTGTATAGCACTTGCATTAATCATATTTGGAATAGCATTTATTGTTATAGAAAATTATAATAAAAACAAAAACACAAAAAGCAAAAAAGAAAACATCTCTCAAATAACATATAAAGATGCTATTTTAATAGGATTATTCCAACTATTAGCAGCTATCTTTCCAGGAACATCACGTTCAGGGGCAACAATAATAGGTGGATTATTAATAGGATTATCAAGACCAAATGCAGCAGAATTTACGTTTTATTTAGCAATTCCAACTATGTTAGGAGCAAGTTTATTAAAACTAGTAAAATTTGGATTAGCTTTCTCAAGCATAGAATTAATTATATTGTTAGTAGGAATGATAGTATCTTTCTTGGTTTCAGTAGCAGTTATCAAATTCCTTATGAATTACATAAAAAAACACAATTTCAAAGTATTTGGATATTATAGAATTATTTTAGGAATTATAATTTTAGCATTATCAATTATGTCAATCATTTTTGAAAATGTCCCAAAAATTTTTAAACATAAGCCCTAAA
>CAZASP010000056.1:0-4393 GCA_964487865.1 uncultured Clostridium sp.
AAATATTTTTATTTTATACGAATAGGTCAAAAACGCTTATTTTTCAAACTCTTGTATCATCTTTTCTACTGCTTTATTTTCAACAAATCTTTCTGCTTGCATAATTGTATATTCAAATGTTTTAGCATCACTACTTCCATGCGCTTTAACTACAGGTTTTTTTACTCCTAAGAATAAGGCCCCACCATGTGATTTATAATCTAAGGCTTCATTTATCTTTTTTATTGTTGGTAATGATGGTAATGATGAAATTTTTGTTAGTATGTTTTTCATAAGGTTTTCTTTAAAGGTTCTCTTTACAAATTTTCCTACTCCTTCAGTTGTTTTTAATAATACATTTCCTGTAAACCCATCTGTTACAATGGCATCAATTTCACCTGAGAAAGCATCTCTTCCTTCTACATTTCCAATAAAGTTTATTCCTAATTCTTCTGATTTTTCTTTTAATAATTTGTAACTTTCTTTTACTAACTCGTTTCCTTTGTTTTCTTCTGTTCCTATGTTTAATAATCCAATATTTGGATGTTCAATATTATATGTATTTTTGATATATATATTTGACATTTGTGCAAATTGCAATAAATTTATTGGTTTGCAATTAGTATTAGAACCTGCATCAATTAGCAATACTTGGCTTTTATATGCTGGCAGAGTTGCTGCTACTGCTGGTCTATCAATTCCTTTAATTCTTCCTACTAATAGTGTTGCCCCTGTTAATAATGCTCCTGAATTTCCAGCTGATATGAATACGTCTCCTTCACCTTCTTTTAGCATTTTAAAACCTACTACCATAGAAGAGTCCTTTTTTTGCTTGATTGCAATTGTTGGTATGTCTTCCATTTCAATTTGTTCTGTTGCATTTTTTATAGATATTCTACTAGAAATTTCTTCTATTTCTTTTCCATAGTATTCTTTTACTTTGCTTTTAATAACTTCTTCTTTTCCTACTAAAATTATTTCTGCTTTTATTTTATCGATGATGTTAATTGCCCCTTTTATTGTTGCCTCTGGAGCATTGTCGCCTCCCATTACATCTAATATTATTTTCATCTGAAGTTCCTCCTAATATATCACCTTGTTTATGTTTTTGCAGTATTATTAACTACAATATAATTATAGATATATTGTATATTAAATATTACTATTTGACAAGTATATATTAGAAAATATACATTTTATTGGTTACTCGTTAATAGTCCTTTATATGAAAAATAGAAACGGAAAAAAGTTTAATTTTTTCCGTTATCTAATTGTCTTTTTTTATTAATAAATATAATTATTATTCCTATTATTATGAGTATTATTAATGCTATTATTAAGTAGTTACTATAATCAATTAGCCATGTACTTATTGAAATTATTGCTGTTGCTTCACTATAATTGTTTGTATTAATCATATTTTCTTTTACATTAGTTGCATCTATTTTTTGATTGTTTTCATTTTCTATTATCCTTTGGTTTGCGTCTTCGCTTGATATTAACATTGTTTCGGATTTTTGCTCCCCTGCTATTTCTGATGCTTTTCCTTCTATAGATAATTTTATTGTTTTGGTTTCTCCTTCTTTTACTTTTGCTTCTTTTGTATATTGTACTTTGTTAGTTTCTTCTTGCCATATTGATGCACTCTCACCAGATAGTTTTGTTCCTTCTGGTATATTTATTATTAGATTATCAATATTTCCTGTTTCATTTCCGTTATTTGTAATTTCTATATCATAATCTATTTTTATGTTTGTTGTATCATATTTCTTTCTATTAACTTCAATTTTTTCTAACTTTCCATTGTTTGTTGCATCATTTCTTTCTTGTACATCACTAATTTTTGTTATGCATGTAATTTTTTCATTAACTGATAAATCGGAATAACTAATTTTTATTGGTAATACTGCTTCTTCTTCTATTAAATTACCATCTGGCTTTGTATCATCCTCAGTTGGTTGTGTTAAATTTGGTGAATCTAATTGTTGATTTTCTTCTGCCTTTTGTTGCTTCGTTATATTATCATAATAATTAAATTTTAATTTTAGTATTTTTTCTGTTCGTGCATCTATTTCTTCTTGCGTTACTGTTAATGAAGTTGTACTCTTATTTATATTTCCAACTTGATCTTTTACATAGAAATAATATGTTCCTGCTTCAGTAACTATTTCATTTTCTACTATTTCTCCTGCTTGAGGATTATCTATAGATTCCCAATTATCTGATTCTTCATCTATTTCTTCTTTTGTTGTAAATTGATATGCATTTATTCCGCTTTCATTATCGTATGCTGTTCCATTTAAATCAAATATATTTTTTGTAAAGTTTGTTACTTCTGGTTTTACTTTATCTATTTTATTAACAACTACTTCTTTACTTTCTGAAATGTTACCTTCTTTGTCTTTTACCCAAGCATAATATGTTCCATTATCATATGTTTGTGTACTTAACCACTCTTCACCTGTTGCCTCTTCCCATTCAGTTGGTTCTTCATTTTCTGTAGTTATAGCATATCCTGCAATTCCTTTATCTGCTCCATCTATTGCCTGTACTATTATATGTTTATTCGCATTCTTCCATCCTTGTTCACTTATTGCTATTGCTATAGTAGGTTCGTTTGTTTCTATTTCAGGATCGTCCTCTGTTGCATCCTTTCCCTCAATGTCTACTGTTTTTAATGATGTTATATTTTCCACTTCTTCTTCTACTAATCCTTTGTCTTTTACAAATAACTCTATTGATACTTCTTTATAATCTACTTCCTTTTCTGGTTGCTTGTTTTGTTCTTCTTCTGTTTCTTTTGTTTTTTCTGTTTCTTCTTCTGTTTTTAATTGTTCTTCCGTTTCTTTTGTTTCTTCTGTTTCTTCTGTTTCACTATTTGCTGTTTGGGTTATTTCTTTTATCTCATTTTCTTCTCCTTTTTCATAACTAAGAATTTCAGTTTCAAATGTTGAATCGTCGATTTGTTTCCATTCATTTTCTATGTTAGTTTCATCGTTTTTTAAAAATTCTACTCCTTCTGGAATTATATTTGTTATTTTTTCTGCATAACCTGCCCCTTTTCCTTCATTATATATTCTTATTGTTATTTGAAATTTATCTGCATATCTTAGTTTTTCTTGTAGTTTTGCTTTTTCATATTTCACTTTTACACTGTTTGTTTCTAAATCTTCTTGTACATTTGGCACAGGTATCGTTTCATTAACTTCTTCATCATTTATTTTACTTATATATGATTCTATATGCAACTTAGGTTGATATGGTTTTAGTATATTAACTGTTATTTCATCAGGGTCTGGTGGTATTAATTCATAGTTTCCTATATCTGCTCCTGCTAATGTAATATCATCTATTTCTACTTTCCAACTACCAACATGTTCACTTTCAGCAACTCCTTTTTCCGGAATTATAGCGTTTACATCTTCTCCTTCTATAACATTTAATAATTTTCCACTTATAATGTCTACTATATTTGTTTTGTTATATTTCCTGTCTTTTCCTTTTACATAGTCTATTGTTACTTTTCTTTTACTTATTTTTACTGAAACTTCATCTTCTGCTGGTTGAGTTATACTATAGTTTTTAGCTTTTAGTCCATTTAGTTGTATTTCTGGTATCATTACATAATATGTTCCAATATTTTTTTCTTCTATTGTACCAGTTTCTGGCAATATAAAGCCAACTAAATCTATATCTGATTCCTCTACTCCTACTAATGTCCCACCAGACAATTTTACTATTGTCGTTCCATCGTACTGTCTATCTTGTGCTGTAATACCCTCTATTGTAATTTCTTTTTGTGTTACTAAAAATGTTCCTTGCACTCCTGTTTCATATTCTTCACCATTATATTCTACTTTTAGGTTATAAGGGTAACTACCTACTTCTACTGGTGGTTCTTTTTTGCCATTATAATATTCAACAATAGAAGCTTCATTTGGATTTTCATAAGATACATGCTTTTCCTTAGCATTATATACTTCAGTTTCATTTGTAGCTTTTAGCCCTTCTATTAAATCACATATTGGGCAATGGTCTATATCTGTTGGAAAATCAGGATGTTCTAATCCTGCAGTACATTTTTGATATATGTTTTCAACTACTATGTCTTTTGTATAAATATTTCCTGCAATATCTTCTACCTCTAGCTTATATGTTCCATTTTTATCAAATTGGGTTGTGGCATTTGTTGTACCCTCTATTTTTTCTCCATTAATTCTTACTTCTTTTACTCCTGAAAGTGGGTCTTCTGATTTTATAGTTACATCTATTGGAAGTGTAGTTTGTGTTTGTAAATCGGCTTGAACTTGTACTGTTGGTGCTGTAATATCTACTAAATATGGACCAAAAGCCTCTTCTTTGTTGTTTCCATCGTTATCAAAGCCTTTAATATGTAAATATTTTGTTCCTTCTT
>CAZASP010000056.1:4493-7847 GCA_964487865.1 uncultured Clostridium sp.
TTTCCTGCTTTATCTTTTGCTTTCATGTGTATATATTTCTTTCCAACCTGTTCATATGTAGTTGAAATAGTGCTTCCTATTGTAGCTTCTGTTCCTGTTTCTATTGCAAAGTCATTTCTTTGTTGCTCATCTATTACATAATAAAATTTATCTAATCCAGTTGTTACTGTTGCGCTTGGCATGGTTGAGGTAGCCTTTACTATATCTGTATTTGCTTTATCATATGCTTCAACTTTATATGTATATGTTGTTCCCACATCTTCAGATGAAAAAGTTATATTTATATTTCCATCATTTTCTGCTACATTTATGGTCGGTGCTGTTGGTTTAGCTTCGTCCATTGCCGAACGATCCATTGTGCTAGTATTTGTTGATATTTGATATGAACTGAATATTAAATTTGCTATTATTTTTTGCTCATCTGGTGTTGCTGCACCACCACTATGACCTGTTTGAATCATAGATACATTGTTTTGAGTTATTAAATAAAAATTATCTCCTCCATCTCCTTTATCGTTAAACCTTAGCCATATATTTCCTTCAAATCCAGTTTTTACTCTTTGTCCCCAAGAATGGCAGTATGGCACAACCAATACTGTACCTTTATTACCTATTTGCCATGGATAAGTTGTAAATAGTCCATTTTTTATAATTTTTACCTCTGTTCCACCAACATTCAATTGATGCTCTTTGGTTGATCCAAGTTCTAAGGATGTGAAATACTTTTTTGCTAATTCGTCAAAATAATTTTGTCCTTGTTTTGCTTGGTCTCCTGTACATTCATGTGTATCTTTAACAAAGAAAGAATTGTTTAATATAGTATCATGTCCAAATATACAACCATATCCATCGCCTATGAATTTGTCAACGACGTTTTTTGAAGTTAGACTTAAATCGCGACAATTATTTCTATCTGACGTTCCGAAGAAAATTACATCATAATTCCATTTACCATCCCTTTTATATAAATACGTATCAGGATGTGTATTAAATTCTGTCATACTAACTTCGGTCACTTTTATTATGTTTTTTCCATAGACTTCTGAATCATCATTATCTTTATTACTTTCCATCCATTGTTTCAAGTGTCCTTGATTAGTAGCATCTGGATAGACTTGCAAAGCTTTAACTTCTTTTACCTTAGTGTAATCCATTAAGGATATACTAGTCCAGTCATTATTTGTTCCACCGTTTTTAGATTGGTATCCCTTAAATATTGTATTTACATTAGAATATGAACTCCAATTAAGTTCAACTGCTCCATGATTGTTGTTTTCTTCTGGTTTTGCCGTTGCTATAAGTATAAAGTTACTTTCTGCATAGCTATATGTTTTCCAAAGGCTGACTACCATTAAACAAATTATTAACAATATTAGTATAAACTGTGAAATTCTCTTCTTCATCCTTTTCTTCCTTTCTTAGTAATTCTGACTTCTTATATATTTATATATTTTCCCTCTTATAATTTTAATATTGCCACTTTTATGTGTCAATACAGTGTTTTTAAGGTTATATTTTATGTTTATTTTTAACTACTAGGGAACTACATTTTTTATTGTTTTATGTGAAATTTTTTACAAATATTAAAAATACAAGACATTTTTGTAATATAAACTACAAAAAAGCCACGGAATTGTGTATTCCGTAGCTTTTATGATTATTCTAATTATTCTAATTACTCTAATATATCTGATACAACTCCAGAGCCAACTGTTCTACCACCTTCACGAATAGCAAATCTTAGTCCTTTTTCGATAGCGATAGGTGTAATTAATTCAATTGTCATTGATACGTTATCTCCTGGCATAACCATTTCTGTTCCAGCTGATAATTCAATAACACCTGTAACGTCTGTTGTTCTAAAATAGAATTGTGGTCTGTATCCATTGAAGAATGGTGTATGTCTTCCACCTTCTTCTTTAGTTAATACATAAACTTCTGATGTGAATTTTGTATGTGGATGGATTGTTCCTGGTTTAGCTAATACTTGACCTCTTTCAATTTCTTTTCTATCAATACCTCTTAATAATGCACCAATGTTGTCTCCTGCTTCAGCTTGGTCTAATAATTTCCTGAACATTTCTACACCAGTAATAACTGTTTTCTTTCTGTCTGTTGTTAATCCAATAATTTCAACTTCGTCAGAAATTTTAACTGTTCCTCTTTCTACTCTACCTGTTGCAACTGTTCCACGTCCTGTAATTGTGAATACGTCTTCAACTGGCATTAAGAATGGTTGGTCTATTGGTCTTTCTGGTGTTGGGATGTAAGTATCAATTGCGTCTAATAATTCTTTAATAGGTTTGTAAACTTCATCTTCTGGATTTGTTGATGATGTTTCTAATACTTGTAATGAAGAACCTTTGATAATTGGAATTTCGTCTCCTGGAAAATCATATTCTGTAAGTAAATCTCTTACTTCCATTTCAACTAATTCTAATAATTCTGGGTCATCTACCATATCACATTTGTTTAAGTATACAACGATGTATTTAACACCAACTTGTCTTGCAAGTAAGATGTGTTCTCTTGTTTGTGGCATAGGACCATCAGCTGCAGATACAACTAGTACAGCACCATCCATTTGAGCAGCACCTGTAATCATGTTTTTTACATAGTCTGCGTGTCCTGGACAGTCAACGTGTGCATAGTGTCTTGCATCTGTTTCATATTCAACGTGAGCTGTGTTAATTGTAATTCCTCTTGCTTTTTCTTCTGGAGCACCATCGATTTGATCGTATGCTTCATATTGTGCTTTTCCTAATAATGATAAATATTTTGTAATAGCTGCAGTTGTAGTTGTTTTTCCGTGGTCTACGTGACCGATTGTACCAATGTTAACATGTGGTTTTGTTCTTTCAAATTTTGCTTTTGCCATTTGAAATTCCTCCTCTTAATTTTTATTTTAATTTAAATTTAATAACTTTATTGTTTTCGCTTGCATTTTATAACATTTCTGCTAAAAAATCAAGCTTTTTAATTTTTATTCTTAATTAATTTTCATGCTTAATTAATTTTAAGAATTGCATTTAGCTTTTCACTTGCAATTTAATTTTAAGTTTAAAAATTTGTTTTTTAACTTAGTCTTTTTTAGCTCTTGAAGCTACGATAGTTTCAAAAACTGATTTTGGAACTTCTTCATAATGAGATGGTTCCATAGTGTATGTTCCTCTTCCTTGTGTTTTAGAACGTAAGTCTGTTGCATATCCAAACATTTCAGAAAGTGGTACAAATGAGTGAATTTCTTGCATTCCGTCATTTCCTTCCATACCTTCCATTCTTCCACGTCTTGCGTTTACATCTCCAATAACATCTCCCATGTATTCTTCTGGAACTGTTATTTCAACTTTCATA
>CAZASP010000057.1:0-7422 GCA_964487865.1 uncultured Clostridium sp.
AATATATTTCTTAAAAAAAGAATTATGAAAAATAATTTTATAGAAATATTGTCAAACATAAAAACATATAGTATAATTAAAAAAGAATAAAGAAAAAAGGAATGAAACAGATGAAAACGGAAATGAATTTGTATGGATACCAGTGACAAAAGGGACTGAGTATAAAATAGATGAAAGCAGACATACTGAAAGTCTAGCAACGTCAGGACAAAATGAAGCAGATAAAGTATGTAACATTTATGATTTAGAGGCAAATTGTATAGAACTTATAGCAGAAAAATGTGCTTACGATGAATTATAAGACTGAGCGTCAGTAATGGCGCTTTTTATAATTCTACTATTAATATTTTACTTGCTTTTTTCGTAAATATATAGTAGAATAAAAACCGAAAGGAAGCAAAACAAAGTTGCTGTTCAGACCTAATTATTTAAAGCATAGCATAAGTTATAAAAAAGACAATAAGGAAGTGAATTTCTTGGAAATAAAAAACGAAATAGAAAAACTTAAAATTGCCAAAGACAAAGTGTTTTATAATGAACCAATGAAAAAGCACACTACCTTTAAAATTGGAGGATTAGCAGAATGTCTTATAAAAATAGACAATCAAGAAGAACTTAGAAAAATATTACAACTAGCTAATGAAAATAATATACCAATAACGTTAATTGGAAATGGCAGTAATCTATTAGTTTTAGACCAAGGAATACGCGGAATTACTTTGGAAATTAATTTAGAAAAAATTGATATTAAACAGAAAAATGAAACAATACAAATAACTGTAGGTGCTGGAGAAAAATTAGGAAAACTGGCGCAAATTTGCATGAAAGAAGAAATTACAGGACTTGAAGAATTGTCTGGAATACCAGGTACCATAGGCGGAGCAGTTAAAATGAATGCTGGTGCATATGGTAGAGAGATGAAAGATATTGTTAAAACTGTAAAATGTATTGATTATCAAGGAAACGAAAAACTATTTAATAATGAAGAATTACAGTTTGAATACAGAAGTAGTATATTTAAAAAAGAAAAATATATAATCACAGAAGTAACTTTAGAATTGCAAAAAGGAAACAAGAGCGAAATAAAAGCTAAAATGGATGAATACGAAAAATATAGAAAAGAAAAACAACCTATTGAATACCCAAGTGCAGGAAGTACATTTAAAAGAGGAATAGACTTTATTACTGCAAAACTTATTGATGAAGCAGGTTTAAAAGGATATACAATAGGAGATGCTGAAGTTTCAACAAAACATAGTGGCTTTATAATTAACAAAGGAAATGCTACCGCATCAGATGTTCTGCAGTTGGTAAAATACGTACAAGAAAAAGTATATGAAAAATTTGCAAAAGAAATAGAATTAGAAATCGAAATAATCGGAGAGTAACTATTGTTAAATTTATTGTTGTAACAATTTTAAACAATAGTTAAAAACAAGAAGATAGGAAGGAAAGAAAGCAAAAATGAACGGTTTTATGCAATGGTTTAAATCAAGTAACAAAATGAAAAGATGGATATTTTTAATATTAGTAGGAATTTTACTTACTTGTTATGGATTAGCAAAAATATTGGTAATGAAGGAAATCTCTTTTCAAGAGGTAGCCAAAGTAGTTGTTATATTTGTATTAGGTTTCATATCAATTGTACTAGGATTAATTTTCTTAAACAAAAGAACATTAGAGGTGCTAATAGAATCAACAGACGAACGTATGGAAAATAAGAAAAATGTAAATGTTAAATCACTTATATTTGACAAAACTGTATATGATCAAGGACCTAATATAGTTGTAATTGGTGGAGGAACAGGATTAAATACAGTTCTTTATGGACTAAAAAATTATACAAGCAACTTAACAGCAATTGTAACTGTTTCAGATTATGGAGATGGTGTTACAAACTCAAGAAAACAGTTGGAAATGCTACCTTTAGAAGATATAAAAGATAGTATTGTTTCTCTTGCATCTAAAGAAGGAGAAATTGACAAATTATTCAATTATGAATTTACAAAAGGAAAATTAAAAGGGCTTAATTTTTCAGACATTTATTTTTCAGCAATGAGAGAGATAAATGGTAATTTCGAAGATTCTATCATAAAAACTAATGAAGTATTAAATATGATAGGAAAAGTTATTCCAGTGACTTTAGATGAAATGAAGATAGTAGCAGAATTAGCTAATGGCTATATGGTAGAAGAAAGAAATAAAATTCCAGAAATCGTTTCAGAAAAAGTAACATCTATTAATCGTATATTTTTAAATCCATCTAATTGCAGACCAGCGCCAGGTGTAGTAGAAGCAATAAAAAATGCTGATTGTATTATTATTGGTCCTGGAAGTTTATATACAAATGTAATACCTAACTTATTAGTTGGTGGAGTGGCAAGAGCAATTAAAGAGAGTTCAGCTATAAAAGTTTATATTAGTAATATCATGACAGAACCAGGGCAAACTGATAACTATAGTGTATCTGACCATATAAATGCAATTATGGAACATTGTGGAAATGGCATTATAGATTATTGTATTTATGATACAGGAGAAATTATACCAGAATTTATAAAAAAATATAACATGGGTGGACAAGACTTAGTAGAGCAAGACATCGAGAAAGTAAAAGGAATAAAATTTTTACAAAGAAACTTATCTATGGTATCAAATGGACTTATACGCCATGATCCAAATCTAGTAGCATCTTCAATAATTGAATTAATTTGTGATGATTTAAAATATCAAGATAAAGAAAATGATCCACAATATTTAATGTTAAATAACAAATTAAGAGAAGATAAGAGAATAAACAAAATCAAAAAGACAATGGAGAAAAAAGAACAAAAAAACAAAGTAGAAGAAAACAGAACTGGAAAGCACACAGTAAAAAATAAAGGAAAAAGTAAAAGTAAATTTAGCAATAAATATAGTGAAAGAATTGCATCTATTCGTGAAGCAGATGAAAGAGTAAAAAGAAAAAACTCAAAAGAAGTACCTGTAAACGAAAATAAAACAACGAAAACGAATACTACTAATGATAGTGTAAAACCTCAAAAAGAAGAAAATAAAGTGAAAACGCCACAACAAAAAGATAAAAAGCCCCAAAATCCAAAAAAATCAAAAAATAAAAAAACAGGAAAAAGAATGAAATAAAAAAGGGGGATAATTATGAAAATCACAAAGGAAAATTTAAATTTAGAAGAGGGACTAAAGAAGGAATGGTTATTAACAAATGGAATAGGAGGATTTAGTTCATCTACTGTAATTGGTGCTAATACTAGAAAATATCATGGATTATTAATAGCACCATTAGTACCACCTGCAACAAGATTTCTAATTTTATCTAAATTAGATGAAAGCATAGAAATAAGAAATAAGAAATATGATTTATATACTAATATTTGTAAATCTTATATTTCTCATGGATATGAATATCAAGAAGAATTTAGAAAAGACTATGTGCCTATTTTTAAATATAAAGTAGGAAAAGTTGAAATCACAAAAATGATATGTATGGAATATGGACACAATACAGTGGGTGTATATTATAAAGTTAAAAATGGAGGAACAAAAGCTAAATTGACATTAGCCCCTATTATTAATTTCCGTGATTTTCATCAAATGAGTACAGACCGTAAGTTTAATATAAGACAAGAAATAAACAAGTCAAAAGTGAAACTAATAATTGATGATAATTCACACACACCTGTGTATATGTATATATCAGAAGGGAAATATATAGAACATAAAGATGATACTTTTTCAAATATGTTTTATATAGAAGAAGAAAAAAGAGGTTTCTATCCAGAAGAAAATCATGCTGTACCAGGAGTTTATGAAATAGAAATACCAGCGAAACAAGAAAAAGAAATATCTTTTGTATGTTCTTTAGAGGAAAACATTGAACAAAAAAATGTTAGAAAACTTATTAATAATGAAATAATTCGTTTAGGTGAAATATTTAATGAATCTTTATTAATAGATAATAGAAAAACAAATAAAACTAAGAAAGAAATAGCTAGAGATGATTTAATAAAAACTTATTTAATGTCAGCAGATAATTTTGTAATATATAGACCAAATTTTAGATTACATAGTATTATAGCTGGTTATCCTTGGTTTTTAGACTGGGGACGCGATACACTGATTTCTTTTGAAGGATTATTATTAATTCCAAAAAGATTTGAAGTAGCCAAAGAAGTTTTATTAACTATAATTCGAGATGTAAAATATGGACTAGTACCTAATGGTTATTCTGGTTATGACAATAGACCACTATATAATAGTGTTGATGCATCTTTATTGTTATTTGAACAAATTCAAAAATACATACAATACACAGATGATATTGAGTTTGTAAAAAAAGAAATATATCCAACTTTAAAAGATATAATCGAAAATTATTGTGAAGGAATTGATGTAGATAATAACAATATATATTTGGATTCTTCAGACGGATTAATAATATCAGGTACTGAAAAAACTCAAAACACATGGATGGATGCTAAAGTTAATGGTGTAGCTGTTACTCCAAGAAACGGAAAAGTAGTTGAAATAAATGCAATGTGGTATAATGCTAACTGTATTATGGCAGATTTAACAAAAAAATTTGGGCATCCATTACAAGCTAAAAAATACAAAGAATTAGCTGAAAAATGTAAAAGTTCTTTTAATACAAAATTTTATAATGAAGAAAAAAAATGTTTATATGACATAATAGGTGATGACAAAATAAGACCAAATCAATTATTTGCATTAAGTTTAACATATCCAATAATAGAGCCAAATTCATTACAAGCTAATCAAGTTATCGAAACTGTAGAAAAGAAACTATTAAATAATTATGGTTTAAAAACATTAGCAAAAGGCGAAGAAAATTATATAGAAATATATGAAGGTAATGTTGAAAAAAGAGATAGTAGTTATCATCAAGGTATAACTTGGCCATGGTTATTAGGACTATATTATAATAGTTTAAAAAATAGCCTACAAACATCTAAAACTTCAGAACAAAAGAAAAAATGGGAGGAAAAAATAGAAAAACTTATTGCACAAACCACAAAAACATTTGAAAAAGAAATTTATGATATTGGTTGTATTGGTGGAATTGCTGAAATTTATGATTCAAAAAAACCACAATTACCAAAAGGAACAATTAATCAAGCTTGGAGTGTTGCAGAAGTATTTCGTATCATATTAGGAAGATAAATTGTTAGAACTAAAATTTTTTATACACAGTTTAGTATCAAATAAATAGTTGGTTTAATAATTAAAGCAAAAGGAGACTGAGTAAATGCTATCAATTGAAAATCTAGAAAAAGAATTAAAAAATAGAGAATTACGAAGTCTTTATCTTCTGTATGGTGAAGAATTGTTTTTGCTAGAATCTTCTTTAAAAAAAATCAAGAATTTATTTGGAGAATGTGTAAAAGGGATTAACTATATTACAATTGACGAAACAAATTGTAATCAATTAATTAGTGATTTAGAAACGCCAAGCTTTGGATATCAAAAAAAATTAATTATTGCTAGAAATACAGGGCTATTAAAAAAAGAAGGCAAACGAAAAAATGCAGAACTATCACAATTAAAAGAAAAAATAGTAAATTATCTAAATGAGAACATTGAAACTTTAAAGGAAAGTGTTGTATTAGTTTTTGCTGAAGAAGAGGCAGATAGTAAGCAAGAATTATATACTACAATAGATAAATTAGGAGTTGTATGTCAATTTGCTTATCAAAAACCATTGCAAATTGAAAAGAGGCTGAAATCTATTTGCAATGCATATAAAGTTCAAATAGATGATAGTACTTTACGTTATTTTATTGAATGTTGTGGCACTAATATGCAAGAATTGATTAATGAAATTAGAAAATTAATTGAGTATGTAGGGGAAAATGGCAAAATACAAAAAGATGATATTGACAAATTAGTAATTAAAAAATTAGAAAGCGTTATATTTGACTTAACGGATGCACTAGGTAAAAAAAGTATTGATAAAGCATTAGAAGTTTTAAAAAATTTAATTTATGAAAAAGAACCTTTGCAAAAAATTTTAATTACTCTATATAATCATTTTAAAAAATTATATTTTGTCAAACTTTCATTAAAATATAACCAAGATATTATAAGTAATTTAAATTTAAAGCCTAATCAAACATTTTTAGTAAACAAATATAAAGCACAAGCAAATTATTTTCAAGAAGAAGAATTAAAAGAAATTTTGCAACAATTAAGAGATTTAGATTATGAATATAAAAATGGAATTATAGATTTGCAAATAGGATTAGAATCAATTCTTTGCAAATATTGTTCATAAAATGTATATAATACCATGTTAATGATAAAAATAATAAAAAGAAAATTTATTATTATATTAAGGTGGTTTTATGTTAAAAAATAAAAAGAAAATTAAAATAATAAGTATAATAGCATTTATATCAACCGCTATTATACTTTTTGTTATATTATTTGAAAATAATACTGTTGAAGCATTATCAAAATATGGCTCACGAGGAAATGAAGTAACGCAAATACAGACAAAATTAAAAAGATGGGGATATTATAATGGTAATGTTGATGGCATATATGGAAGCAAAACATTAGAAGCGGTAAAATATTTTCAAAGAAAAAACGGACTAACAGTTGATGGAATTGCAGGACCAGCAACTTTAAAGGCAATGGGAATAAACAGTTCAAGTACATCTTCAGGCTCTGGTTCAAATAGTAACTCTAGTAACGTAAATTTACTTGCTCACTTAATTTATGGAGAAGCAAGAGGAGAGCCATACACTGGACAAGTAGCAGTAGGAGCAGTAGTAATGAACAGAGTAAAAAGCAGTTCATTTCCTAATAGCATATCTGGTGTTATTTATCAATCAGGAGCATTTGTAGCAGTAAGTGATGGTCAAATAAACTTAACTCCAGATACAAACGCAAAAAAAGCAGCCCAGGATGCAATGAACGGTTGGGACCCAAGTTATGGAGCAATTTACTACTTTAATCCAGCAACAGCAACAAACAAATGGATATGGTCAAGACCAGCAACAATAACAATTGGAAAACACAGATTTTGCAAATAAGGTACGATTTAGGACGTTTCTTTTGGCACATTTTGTGTAGTTAGAGACACATCTTCTTTAAGTAAAGTTAATAATTTGTTATTTATTATTTTTAGAGATATCAACGAATGTGAGTAAATCCTTTTAGAAATTATTAATCAATTTTATGGAAAGAGTTCACGCTTGACGTGGAAGGGTGCCATAAAATTGATTTAGAATTTCTTAATGGATGTTACGAAACCGAGTTGTATCTATAAAAATAATAAATAACAAATTTAAAATTTTATTTTATTTCAAGATGTGTCTCTAACTACACAAAATGTGCCAAAAGAAACGTCCTAAATCGTACCTTGACAAACGACCATCAAATTGA
>CAZASP010000058.1:0-7363 GCA_964487865.1 uncultured Clostridium sp.
TCATATTACCTCCTACAATGTTTTTATTGCTTCTATTAATTTATCTATTTCTTCTTTTGAATTAAAATAATTTAAACTTATTCTAACTGTCCCATTAAATTTTGTAGAGTCAATAAATTCATGAATTAATGGAGCACAATGATATCCAGTTCTTACTGCAATATCAAATTCTTCATCTAGTATGCTTCCTACTTCATCTGCTGTATAACCTTGAATATTTATAGATAATATTCCAATACATTTTTCACTTTCTTTAGGTACATAAATTAAAACTTTTGGTAACTGTTTTAGTTTTTCATATAAATATTTTGTCAGTTCCTTTTCTTTTTTTTCTACATCTACACTTTCTAACCATTTTAAACTTTCGTTAAGTCCCATTATTGCAACAACATTTTTACTGCCAGCTTCATATTTATATGGTATTTCTTCTGGCATGTTCAAATTTAGACTATCGGAGCCTGTCCCACCAAATTCAATTGACTTTAATGGTACATTGCTTAGCTTTATGAAACCTGCTACTCCATAACTTGCATATAAAGATTTATGTCCTGCAAATACGATAAAGTCTGTATATTCTTTTGTTATATTTCTATCTATTCCAAAAGATTGAGATGCATCAACAATATTTATAGAGTTATATTTTTTCCCTTCCTTAAATATTTCTTTTGTTGGAAGTTTATAGCCTGTAACATTACTTTTAGATGAACATATGATGCATTTAGGGTTTTTTAATGCAAACAAATCCCAAGTAGTTTCACTTATATCCCATGTTTTTTTATCAAAAGGTAATGTTATTATATTTACTTTATATGTTTCTTCTATATATTTAAGTGGTCGCATTACTGAATTGTGTTCAAATGGTGAAACATATATATTATCTCCTGCATTCCAATCTAATCCTAATATAATATTATTTAATGCGCTTGTAGACGAAGATTTAAATATAACATTATTTTTGTTCGTTTTTATAATATTTGCTAATAATTGTCTAGTCTCATCTATTTTTGTGGATAACTCCTTTGCTTTTTTGTAACTTCCTCTACCTTCATTAAATGCTATTTCTCTATTTGCTTTGTCTAAACCTTTATATACACATTCTGGTTTAGGATATGTTGTAGCTGCATTATCTAAATAAATCATATTTCACCTCCTACATATATTTTCTTATTAGTTCAAGTAATACTTTTATTTTTTCACTTTCAGAGATTGAATCTCCATATTCTTCTAATGTATCTTCTATATTATTTTTTAATGTGTTTCCTAATAAGCTTATTTCTGATGAATTAATATATTTTTGTATTTCACCTTTTCCATCTGAAATTAATATTCTTTCTTGTTTTCCAAAATCTGATTTTTCTATTGTGTTTATTTCTTCAAATATGTTATTTAACTTTTCGAAAAATTCATCATATGTATTTTCTTGCCAATCTTCAATATATCTTCCTACAATAATATTTGATATATTTTGCATTATTTCTCTATCATTGTAAGTGTTTAAATTGTTAATATAGTCAAACATTTTCTTGATGTCAAGTCTTATAACTGTTTGTTTTACTCTTGGATCAATTGCTTTATTCCAATTACTTAATACTATATTTAAATTACTGTTAGAATTATGTTCAAACTTTTCTTTAAAATCATACACCAAACTATCTATATATGTATTTAAATAATTATCATATGTTTCTTTAAAGTCATATATGTCTTTTGTTAAATCGTCATAATTTTCTGTTTCAAAAGTTTGTCCTATTTTTTGAAATAAAAACTCATTATTATTCATATCTGGTTGTAATAAATCATTTTTTATTTCTATATATGGTTGCTTAACAACTATATTATTAGTTTCTGAAATTTCTCTTGTTATCTTAGGTAAAGATAATACCCACTTTTTCATTTCGTTTGTTAGTAATCCAATGTTATTTCTGTAATTTTCTGTTTCATTTATTTTAAATATTTTAAATAAATTTGATATAAAGTTTATTTTTTTAGCAGTCCCTTTTTCTACATATATGTAATATTTTTCTGGCTCTTCTACTATTTTAGAAATATTTTTACCATTTACTTGTATTTCTTTATTTTGATAGTATAAAACAATGTTTTCTCCATATTCTTCAATTGAAATTGCTATTAATATAGGTAATATTCCTTTTCTTATCCCATATGGTTCTGATTGTAATGTTTTACACAATTCTTCCATATTTGTTTTACTTTCTGCTTTTTTCATGAAATCTTTTATTATGTTTAATATATTCCTTATATCCTTGTTATTTTGCTTTTCTACTATTGCTTTATATATTGTAGCTTCTGCACTTGTATCATTTTTAATCATACTTTTATCTTCATTTAAGATAGAATCAATTACAATTTCTCTAGATTTTCGCATTTGAGCAGATACTTCATTTTTGTTCATCATTTCATTATTAATAATAGGAGTATATGGATATATTTTTTCGCATATATCAGAAACTAGGCTATTTAATTTTTTCTTTTTTATTGTATTATCTAAATAACAAATCTCTTTTATATTATAATGATCTAATTTTTTCTCTATTTCATTTTGCACTAATTCTATTTCTTCATTTTCTATTAGTTTCAATTCTCTTTTTACTTCTTGCTCATTATCATTTAAGTTTTTCATATATTGTATTGCTTCATACTCTTTTAAAGCATCTGTAAGTTCTTGAGAAAATGTTTCTTTTGGAATTCTTAATATGACTTTCTCATCATTTATTTGTTTTATTTTTTCTTTTAATCTATCGGTGTTATTATGCTTTTTAATAAGGTTTAGTATTAAACCATCACTAAAATATTCTTCTTTAAGTATATTAAATGATTGTATATTTTCTAGTTCTTCTTCTGAAATAAATAACATTTTAAAAAATCTTGTCATTTTGAATTGTTGGTTATATCTTCTTGGTATGATATATCCAAGATTAACTATTTTATTTAGTGTTTCTTTTTCATTTATTTCGGAAAATTTTTCATTTACTACTTCGTTTATTTCTTTTAATACTTGTCTATTATATACCGTACAAAAATCATATGCTTTATTTATTTTTTTCCTTTTTATTACACCTTTTTCTATTAAATTTTCTATTTTTTGATAAAATATTTTTTCTTTCATGTCTAAAGCTAGCATTAATGTAGTATCTTTAGGTGGTATTTCATCAAATTTATTTATCATGTATATTATAGCTAATGCTTTTAAAATATTTTCTTCATCATCATCTTCTGCTTTATTTAAAGCATTTTCCACTTTAAAACAAATTTCTCTAATTCGCTGATTACTTCCCTTTTTTAAAATATCATAGAAATAATCATATATTTTGTTTATATTAAATAATTCTTCACTTGTATTATTTTTTATAAAATATTTAAAACCATTTACGTCATCATCTGATAAAAATGTAAATAAAGTTCTTTCATTTTGTGCTACTTCTTCACTTAAGTGTATTAAAGCATATACTGTTATAGGATTTAAAGGATAGCAACCCTCATATATAACTTTTGGGTTATTATTAATCCCAGCAAAAGGAAATTCTTCTTCTATTTTATTGTAAAATTTTTCTTTTTGTTTGATTTTATTTTTTACATATTCATGGAATTTTTCCTTTTTTATAATTGTTTGAGAAACAATTTCATAATTTTGTTCCATGCTTCTATTGAATTTTATTTCTTTAAATCTACCTTCTACTGTTTTAAAAGCATTTACTTTATTTTCTTTTAAGTCTTTTATGTATTCGTTGATTGTTTTATGGGTAATACATGAAAATATAATTTGCTCTGTTTTTCCTGTCCTCGTAGCTATTTCTGCAAAGTCTTGTATTATTTTTAAGTCTTTCATCATATTTTCGTTTCCTACATATTCTAGGAATTTGCTAAACTCATCAAATATTATTAGTATTCCATTGTATCCATATTCTGTAATTCTATAGTTTATATCTCTATAATATTTTATTAAATCTGTATTTACAAGTGGGTTAAACTCTATACCATGCATAATAATTTGGTATGTTTCTTTAAAAAGTTTATAACTTGCTTCATCATACATTTTTAATTTGTTCTTTAATTCTGTTATAGTCGTTCCTTGTTTTTCTAAAGTTTTATTTAATTTATTAATAACTTCTTTATAATTTTCATTTTCCCATCTTTCTATTAAGTTTAAGGCCATGTCAAAATATGTATTAATAAAAATATCATCTATTTTTTCTCTCTCCAGAGCTTCTGTCATAGCTAGCAGAAATGCTTGATACATGTCATTATAGTTGCTATTTATTATAACAGGCATATATTTTAGTTTTTGTTTTCTTATTTGGATTAATTTAAAATATAGTGACTCATTAATTTTTTTTATTTTTTCTAATAATTGATTAATATACTCTTCATCTTCAATATTATAGTTATTTAATACAGTTAGTAATACTAACAATAAATGTGATTTTCCTTTTCCGTATGGACCTACTAATGTTGTTGCTTTACTAGCATTTCCTAATATACTGTCGATATAATATTCTAAAACTTCACAGCTATCATTAGTTGGTATATATTCTTTTATTTTATTTATATTGTTTATATCAAATTGTAAATTTATAGAATATTGAAAATTTTCATTAATTTTTACTATCTCAGAGTATCTCAATATTATATCTCCTTCCCAAAATGTATTTCAAATATTTCTTGCAAAGTATATTTTTTATTTATATACACCATATTTAAACCCGCTGTTCTATTTATTGTAATAAGTCCTATTCTTTTTAATATATCTAAATAATCATTTAATAAAATTTTATCTAAATTTAGTAACTTACTTATAGAATTATCTTCTTTTAATAATTCCTCTATATTAATACTATCTTTTTCCTGTATTTGATTAAGTAATAACCAATATACAATATACGGATCTAGATTATTAATTGATGATTTTTCTTTTCTGTATTTGTCTTTTTCTATTTTTTTTACTAATTTTAATTCTGACAACGGACAAGTAAAATTGTTTTCTGGTGTATCGTTTTTTTGTTCATTTGTATATGTCTTTAATAATGCTGAAATTTCATCACTTAAAATTTTAGAATTAAATTCAAAATCATCATTTTTTAATATTTCTTCTATTCTTCGTTGTAAATCATCTTTAGAAAACGTTGACATATCGCATTTGTTAAAAAATAAATTCCATATTAGAGCTCTTTCTGTATTTTGTGCTATATTTAAGTGTATAAAATATAAACTAAATATATCTTCCATATATGGATCTTTATTTTTTATTAATTCTCCTAATTCACTAAGCACATATCCTTTATTTTTATTTTCTTGGATTAAGTTTGAAACTATTAACCAGTATTTTAGCGATTTTACCATATTAGTTCCTATTCCAAATACATCTGTCAAATTTTTTTCTGAAAAAATTTTAGGATTTTTACTTACTTCAAATATTCCTTTTGTTAGCCAACCTTCTCTTATTGAAAAGCTTTCATGTCCTTTTAATCTAACTTTATTTCTCATATTTTACTCCCCTATTTTTGTACGCAATATTTTTTTCATAAAACATCCTCCTGTGAAATGCTTTACACATTCTAGGCAACCTATACATTTATTTTCATTTATTTTATAATTAATTTGATTATCTTTTCCCATATTTAGAATTTTTATCGCATTATATTTACAGTTACTCTCACATGCTAAACATCCTATGCATGTTTGAAATTTTGTAATTTGATTTTTTATTAATGTTTCTGCTATTTTACTATTTTTAAATGGCTCTATGTACTTCAATACGGTAATTTTCAATGTTTTTTGCCCTTTTTTACCTATTAATTTCAATATTGGTTCATTAGTATTTTTATTTAATACATAAACTTCATTTAATCTTTTGTTTCCTATAGTATAGTTTATAATTCCAAATGGCTTGAATAACTCATATAAGTTTTCGTCAATCTCTTTACTTAGTTCAAAGTTTAGTGTATTTTCTGTTAATACACATGGTTTAAATTCTATTATTGCATTTTTGCTAAATTCTAGTCCATTTCCCCCCTGTCTTGCTTTCCATCCACCTTGCTCTACATATTCTATTGGATCTGGCTTGCCAATTGATGTGGCAAATTGTATTAATATTTCTTTAAATTCTTCATACATTTCTGGCATATAGATTGAAGCAAGAAATTCAGCCCATGCACTATTATTAGGACAGCACCAACATCCTACTCTTGAAAATCCCTGTTTATATGCATCATTGAAATCTATATTATTTGACAGTATATATAACCAAATATCAAACTCAAGCCAATCAATTATTGGTGAAATAACTACCTGCTTAGCTATTTTTGAATCTTTACTTTCTCTTTCGTATTTGCTTCTTGCAGTTGACTCATTTCTTCTAATTCCCTGAAATGTAAGGATATTCTTTTTATCCCTAAATGTCGAATCTATTTTTCTTGTAATCGCTCCGGTTTTAAAAATTGTACAACACCATCTCATTAATCTACTAGGTGGTCCTATTACTTTGCAAAGTTCATTAAAATTTTGTTCTTTGTTTTTTGCTACTAACATCGGTGTTTGTTTATATTTTTCTTTAAATCTTTTTATATATTCTCCCGTTGTAGGATATTCTAATGTTGTATCGCCATATATATGTATAATGTTTTCTCTGCCTAGAGCTTTCATTACAATATTGCTAGTTACCGTAGAGTCTTTCCCTCCACTAAATGATACAAACATTTCATCTGCTTTATATTCTTTTGATTGCATTTTTATGTATTCAATTGCTTCATTCATTATATAGTTTAGCCTAATTTTATTAGACTGAATGAATTTTTTTATATACTCTTGTTGAAAAAATTCGTTTTCATATTTTTTGTTTTTTTCTTTTTCTTCTTTTATTTTTTTTATTATATCTTTATAATTCTTTTTACTTAAAATTTCTTTTATTGAAAAATTTATTTTTTTTCCGTCTACTATATATTTGTTTCCACTTGTATTCCATACAGATTTGTTGACGTATTTGAAAGGCTCTCCTATTAGTATTTCAAGTAGTAGCCTTTCTTCGGCAAAAACCGGCCTGATATCTGTTCCTATGTATTTTCCTTCTTTATTACATATAGAACATTTTTTTTCATAGTTAGGAATGTTACAGTTTTGACACCAATATATTTCTGACTTACTTATTTCTGCTCTTTGATTACATATAGGACATATGCTTGTTTCACATTCTATGTTACTACAATTTTTACAGCTATATTTTATCATTTTTTACTCCATTTTTTATTTTTCTTCGTCATTATATAATATATTACTTTTTTCTTCAATGTTTTTTTGGAAGAATTTTTATTTTTTTATTTTTTCTTCCAGTATTTGTTTTTTGTTTTTGTGA
>CAZASP010000059.1:0-7327 GCA_964487865.1 uncultured Clostridium sp.
AAAAAATATGTATACTAATAAAACAGAACTAATAAAATGTAAATTTTTTGTGAATTGCTTTACAAGGTCAATATAAAATGATAACATATTAGGGATTAAACCGTTTAAAGGAAAAGGAGGAAATTTTTGTGATAGAAGTTAAAAATGTTACAAAAAAGTATGGAAAAGCAGTAGCCGTAGATGACATCAGTTTTACTATTAACGAAGGTGAAATTGTAGGATTACTTGGTCCAAATGGAGCCGGAAAAAGTACAACAATGAACATGATAACAGGTTTTATTGAACAAACTCAAGGAGAAATTATAGTTAATGGCTATGATATGTTAAAAAAAGCAAAAAAAGCTAAGAAAGAAATTGGTTATATGCCAGAGGGAATACCACTATATACAGACTTGACTGTTAGAGAATTTATAACTTATATGGCAGAAATAAAAAAGGTAGATAAAAAAACAAGAAAAGAAAAAGTAGAAAAAGTTATTGAACAAACTGGATTAAAAGATGTAGAGAAAAAATTAATTAAAAATTTATCTAGAGGATACAAACAAAGAGTAAGTATGGCTGGAAGTTTAATAGGTGATCCTAAAATTCTAATTTTGGACGAACCAACAGTTGGATTAGACCCAAAACAAATTACAGAAATAAGAAATTTAATAAAAGAATTAGGAAAAACTCATACGATTATTTTAAGTTCTCATATTTTATCAGAAGTTAGTCAAATTTGTAACAAAGTAATTATTATAAATAAAGGCAAAATTATAGCAATTGATACACCAGAAAATCTAGAAAATAAAGTAACTAGCAATAATAGTGTATACGTAACGGTAGAAGATCCAGAAGATAAAATAGAAAAAACAGTAAAAGCTATGCAAAATATTAACAAAATAGAATTAATACAAAAAAATGAAGATGGAACAAAACAGTATATTATAGAAGCAAAAGGTGATATAGATTTAAGAAAAACTATATTCACAGAATTTGCAAAAGAAAATATCACAATATTTGAAATGAAAAAAGCAGATACTACATTGGAAGACGCTTTTATAAAATTAATTGAAGGAGGAGAAAAATAAAATGAGAGCTGTATTAAAAAAAGAATTAAAAAGTTATTTTTTATCTCCAATAGGATATGTAGTAATAGGAATATTTTTATTATGCTTTAGTATATTCTTTTACTTAACAGCATTTTCATCAGGAAGTGTAGATTTAGGTGCTTTATACTATTATACAGCACTATATGGACTAATTATTATTGTACCAATACTAACAATGAGAATGTTTGCGGAAGAAAGAAAAAATGGAACAGAGCAATTACTTTTAACCTCACCTGTAAGTATATTTAAAATTGTAATGGGAAAATTATTAGCAGCTTTAAGTGTTATTATAATTACACTATTAATATCTTTTCTATTTTACTTTATTATTTCATTTTTTGGAAAACCAAGTATTATGCAAGTATTAGTAGCAATGCTAGGATTTATATTAATTAGTATTGCAGCTTTATCAGTAGGAATGTTTGCATCAAGTATAACAGAAAATCAAATTATAGCAGGAATTATAACTGTTGCATTTTTAATAATCTCTCTTTTTATAACAGATATAAGTAGCTTATTTTCAGGATTTGCGTTAATCAATTTTTATACTAGTTTTGCTGAAGGAGTAATATCTTTAGAAAATATTATAAGTTTATTGCTATTTAGCATGTTGTTTATTAGCATGACAATTATAATAATGCAAAGAAGAAAAATGGTTAAGTAAGGAGGAGAGAAAAGGGTGAAAAAAAATAAAGAGAAAAAAGAAACTAAACAAAAAGAAAATACAGAAAAATCTTTTCAAGAATTAGGAAATAGCCTAAAGAAAAAATGGTTAATAAATGGAACCAAGACAATTATTTTAGTTGCTATAATAATTGTAATTTACATTGGTGTAAATATCTTATTAGAAAAAATAGTATTACCAGAAATTGATACTACACAAAATAAAATTTATTCTTTATCACAAGAAACAAAAGATAAACTAGGAAACATGGATAAAGATATTGACATTACATTAATCAACTTCAGTAACTACACATCTATTGTAAGTTTTGTAGAAAGATATGTAGAATTAAATAACCATATAAAAATGGAAAAAGTAGATGATTTATCTGCAAGGTCAGACTTAATGCAAAAATATTCTCTTGATGCGACAGATAGTTTAATAATTGTAAAATCAGGTGAAAATGAAAAAACATTAACAGAGAGTAACTTATATACATATGATTATTCTACTTATGAAGAAATAGATACAACAGAAGAAGCAATAACAAATGCAATAATAAATGTTACAACAGAAGAAAAACCAAAAATATATTTTATGAGTAATCATATTGGATATGATATACAATATTTCTCAACAATTATGGAAAAAATGCGAAATGAATCAAATGATGTAGAAACAGTGGATATATTAGCAAATAACGGTATTCCAGAAGATTGCGATTGCCTTGTAATTACAACATTAAAAGAAGACTTAACAGAGCAAGAAAAAGACAAAATTATAGAATACATTAAAAATGGTGGAGAAATGCTATTAATGTGTGGACCAAATATCATGAATGCTAATTTATCTAATTTCCAAAAAGTATTAGATGAATATGGAATTACAATTAATAATGGTGTAGTATTTGAAGGAAATACAGCAAACATGATGTCAGGATATCCAGACTTTATAATAGAAAAAACTCAAAGTACAAGTTTGACAGAAAAACTAAATATGGAAATGAATACATGCTTTGTTGATGCAGGAAAAATCACATTTAATGAAGAAAAATCAGAAGAATTAGGAGTAGAATTTGAACCAATAGTTACAACATCTGAAAAAGCATTTGTTAGAACAAACTTAAATCAAACCTCACCTAGTAAGACTTCAGAAGATGGAGAAGAAGAAACTTGCAATATTGCTGCTATGGCTACAAAGACAATAGAAGAAGGAAAAACTTCTAAATTAATAATTTTTGGTAATGAATTATTTGCTATGGATATGCAAGTACAAATAAATGGCTATAACATGTTAACTGTAAATTTATATAATAACAAAGATTTAGTATTAAACTCAATTGCTTATCTAAATGAAAGAGAAAACACTATTACTATTAGAAAAAATTATGATAAAGTAAAATATACTGTAACTGAGCAACAAAACATAATAATTATGACTATTATATTTACATTGCCATTTATAATTATTATTGCAGGAATTGTAGTATGGCAAGTAAGAAGAAGGAAAAAATAAGAGAATAATTAATAAAAAACTCCATAAAATATTATGGGGTTTTTTTATGTCTTATATTTTAAAAGTAGTGTTTGTAATTATAGGAACAATGATAGGAGCAGGTTTTGCATCTGGTCAAGAAATGTATTTGTTCTTTTATTCTTATGGAATAAAAGGACTTTTTGGCATTCTTATTTCTAGTTCAATTCTTGGATTTGTAACTTACAAAACTTTTAAAATAATGGAAAAGTACAAAATTAGTACTTACAAAGAATTTATAGATATTTTAATAAAGAAAAATAGTAAAATAAAACCATTTATAAACACAATTATTAATCTTTTTATTCTAATTACTTTTTTCATAATGATAGCTGGATTTGGTGCATATTTTGAACAAGAATTAGGTATTTCTAGCATCATAGGAAGTTCTATTTTAGCAATATTAACTTTTGTTATTTTTTTAACCAGTGTAAAAGGAGTTGTAAAAGCTAATGAATTACTAGTACCAATTTTAATTGCATTTTTAGTAATAATTGGAGTTATTAATTTAAAAGAAATTCATTGGTTAGATTTAGGAAATTATATTATAAAAACTAATTCATCAAGTTTTGTACTTAGTGCAATACTATACAGCAGTTACAATAGCATTTTATTAATACCAGTATTGCTAACATTAAAAAACTATATAAAAAATAACAAACAAATTTTAACAATTGTATCCATTAGTACAATAATTATAATTTTCCTATCATTTATAATTTTCTTCTTATTAGTAAGAGTAGATGTAGATATAACAAAATTAGAAATGCCAGCCGTTTATGTGGTTTCGCATTTATTTACCATATTACAATATGCATATGGCTTTGTTATATTAGGGTCTATTTTCACAACAACTATTTCTTTGGGAACAAGCTTTTTACAAAATACAACTAAGAACAAAAAAAGTTATACACAAACCGCTATAATTATGTGTATAACTTCTGTTTTAGTCTCTCAATTTGGTTTTTCAAAATTAGTTAGTTTGCTATATCCTATTTTTGGATATATTGGTTTATTTCAAATTTTAAAATTAATAACAACCACTAGTTAATTACAATAAAACTTACTAATAACTAATAACAGTAAAAAACTAAAAAACAATTAATATTTGTATTGAAACTAAGAGTATCTTATGATATATTGTAGAAGTAAAAGTACAAAAATACAAATTAATAATACAAGATAATAGGAGGACAAATATGAGTAGAGGTAGAAGATATGAAGAACCAAAGCTAAACTTAAAAAAAGTATTTGCAGTTATTATAGCAATTGTAGTAATAATAATGTCTATATTTATAATAAAAGGCATTTTAACAAAAGATAAAGAACAAGTAAAAATAACAAGCAAAGACTATGCAGTTGTCTTTCAAAACAATAAATGGGGTGTTATAGATTCAACAGGATCTATTGTAATTGACCCAGCATATCAAGAAATGATAATAATTCCAAACAGCAAAAATGATGTATTTTTATGTATTTATGATGTAAATTATGAAACAGGAGAATATAAAACAAAAGCGTTAAATAGCAAAAATGAAGAAATATTTACGCAATATGACAAAATAGAAGCGATTTCTAATAAAGATAAAGATAATAATATATGGTATGAAAGTGATGTATTAAGGGTACAAAAAGATGGGAAATATGGTCTAATTAACCTAACAGGAAAAGAATTAGTACCATGTGAGTATAATGATATAACAGCAATGGAAGAAATTCAAAATACATTAAAAGTTACTAAGGACGGACAAATCGGTATATTAGATAGTGCTGGAAAAACAATTTTACCAGTTCAATATAAAGATGTAATAAGACTTGGAAAAGATAGTAAAGAAGGTTTCATTATTCAAAAAGAGGATGGAAAATATGGAATTGTAGACTATTCAAATCAAACAGTATTAGAAGCAAAATATGATGAAATTACAAATATATATGGAAATGACATGTATGTTGTAAAACAAAATGAAAAACAAGTTTTAGTAGCCAAAGATGGAACAGAAGTATTAAGTTCAGGATTTGATGAAATAACTCAAATATTAAAAAATAAAGAAAATGGTATTGTATTTAAAAAAGGCGATAAATATGGGATAATGAAAACAACAGGAGAAGTAACAATACCAGCAGAATATGAAGAATTAAAAGAAGCAAATTCTGGTTTATTTATTAGCAAACAAAATGGAAAATACGGAGTAATAGATTTAGAAAAAGCAAATAAGGTTGAAACAAAGTATGTATCTATTACATATTACGAAAAAGCTGACATATATGTAGCGGAAAAAGAAGATTACACATGTGACATTATAGACAATAGCTTTAATGTTTGCCAATCAGGAATATTAACAGATTTAAATGAAGAAAAAGGATATATAGCTTTAAAACAAGGTGAACAAGATAATTATTACAACTTCAAATTTGAAAACAAAAATATTACAGAAATTTATAGTAGTAATACTTTATTTAAAAGCAAAAATAATGGAAAATATGGATTTGTTGACAAAGACGGCAATGTCGTAGTTGACTATATCTATGATGATGCAACAGAGCAAAATAGTTATGGTTATGCAGGAATTAAAAAAGATGGAAAGTGGGGAGCAATTGATAATAAAGGTAATATTGTTCAAGAACCAACTTATAATTTAGAAGATTATCTACAAATTGATTTCATTGGAAGATGGCATTTAGGAAAAGATTTAAATATGAACTATTATAATCAGCTTTAAAAAATATACAAACAAAGAAGTGTAAAAGAAAGGACAAACCGCATGAAAATAAGTTGTGGAACAGACATAATAGAAATAGAAAGAATACAAAAAAGCATAGAAGACCCAAAAACAGGAAAAGAATTTCTAAATAGAATTTACACAGAAAAAGAAATAGCATATTGTGAAAGCAGAAAAGCACAAAAATATCAACACTATGCAGCAAGATTTGCAGCAAAAGAAGCAACCTTCAAAGCAATATCAGAAGAACTACAAAACAAATACTCAATAGAATGGAAAAACATAGAAATAACAAATAACGAACAAGGAAAGCCACAGATAAACATAACCGGAGTAAACTTATCTCAAGTAGAAAGTATTGATATAAGCCTTTCCCATTGCAAACAATACGCATTAGCAAACGTAAATGTCATGTTTAGGGACAGGCACTAGTTGTTTACACTTTTGTCCTATTTTAGTACAGGTTAATATAGGGCAGACTCTAAACATACTTTCAAGGAGGTCAATATGGAGTTATTTGATAGCCATTGCCATTTAGATGATGAAAAATTCAATGAAGATAGAGAAGAAATAATTAAGCAAATTCAAAGTAATGGAATTACAAAAGCAATATCTGCTGGATATAGTCTGGAAAGTTCAAAGAAAGCAATACAACTAGCAGAACAATTTGATTTTATTTATGCAACTTGTGGAATTTCACCAAATGATATTCCACAAACAGAGCAAGAACTGTCAGTTATGCTAAATGAAATAAAGAAAATTATGCAACAAAGCAAAAAAATAGTAGCAATTGGAGAAATTGGTTTAGATTATCATTGGAATCAGGAAAATAAAGAGTTACAAAAGATAGCATTTCAAAAGCAAATAGAATTAGCTAATGAGATGAACTTACCTATAGTAATTCATACAAGAGAAGCTATAATGGATACTATTGAAATATTAAAAGAACAAAAAATAATAAAAAAAGGTGTATTTCATTGTTGCCCATTGAATAGAGAATTAGTTAAAGAAGCATTAAAATTAGGATTTTATATATCTTTTTCAGGTACAGTTACTTTCAAAAATTCAAAAAATGCAGATGAAATTATTAATATGATTCCAAATGAGAAAATGTTAATAGAAACAGACAGTCCTTATTTGTCTCCAGAACCTTTAAGAGGAAAAAGAAATATACCTAGCAATGTAAAATATGTAGCACAAAAAATAGCAGATGTAAAACAAATAAAAATAGAAGAAGTAGCAAATACTACTTATAAAAATGCAGAAAAAATATTTGGAATAAATTTAGTAAAATAAAACATAAAATATTAGAAATTAGG
>CAZASP010000060.1:0-7282 GCA_964487865.1 uncultured Clostridium sp.
CTATCAGTTGCTTCATCAAGAACAACTCTTAATTGATTATTGATACCATCTCTAGAACTGAAAGTTTCATCTAAGTCCATTTTACCAATAATATCACGAATAGTTGTGATAGCTAAGTATTCAATACCTTTCTTTAAACTTTGAATTTCATACACTGCTTTAGCAGGGTCAGTTATTTGATAGAATACAACTGTATCAATTGTAATTGTAACATTATCTTTAGTAATAACACCCTGAGGTGGTACGTCCATAGTTTGTTGTTTTAAGCTAACAACGCTTCTAACATGATCAAAAAATGGAATTATAATTGTAAGACCAGCGTCAGCAACTTTATAGAATTTACCTAATCTTTCAATAATATAAACCTCAGATTGTTTAACGATTTTAATAGACATTGCTGCTACTACTATTATAATAACAAGTAATACTAATAAAAACCACATAATTTTTCCTCCTTATTAATTTATATATTGTAAATTAAAATCTATTTTTGAATTGGTGCAACAATTGCTTTTACACCTTTAATTTCTTTAATTTCTACTTTTGTGCCTTGAGGAATACTAATATCATTGATTCCAACAGCAGACCAAACTTCTCCATCAACTTTAATTTGACCAACTGAATGTATAGAATTTATGTCTTGTGTTACAATTCCAATTTTTCCTATAGAAGAATATACATTTGTTGGAATTGAATTTTTTTGATTGGCAAATTTTTTTACAAATGGTTTGGTTGCAAAAATCAAAATGGTTGAAGATATAACAAATACAGTTGTTTGAATAATGATATCGCTAGTAAAGAAACTAACTATCATAGCAAGTAATGCACCTATTGAAAACCAAAAAATTAAAAAGCCTGCTGTCATTATTTCAATAATTAAACATATACCTGCAATTATTAACCATATTTGCCACATATAAAATTCCTCCTTTTTGCTTACTCTATTACCATTATAGCATAAATTGGTAAAAAAATAAATACTTTTATGTAAATTTTAGGAAATATTAATTTTGAAACTTTTTATGTTTTTATAATAATGTCGAATATTGCGATGGATTTTACGAAAAATTCAATTATTTTCATTTACATAATTTTTAAAAAGTGATATAATGTAATATAACTGTAAATAAAAAATAAAATCACGGTAATAATAAATAAAAAAATAGTGTTATAATAAATAATAAAAAGTAATAAGAAAGTGAGAATTATATTTTCTCAGGATATAAATCATGAAATTATAAAACAATTTATAGAAAACAAACATGATGAAAAGCTTAAATGTATTGACTCTTCAAAAATAGTTGGCTATGTAGCCACTCATGTTTATTTTAAGAAAGACAATTTTAGTTTTCCTTGGGAATTACAAATTTGGGATAAATCTCATGAAAAATCAAATATAGAATTACATGAACAATATAAACAAGAATATACAAAATGGGAAAAGGAAAATAAGGGAGGTGAATCTTTTTGATAACACATTATATAATTATGAGTAGTAGTTATTCTGAAGGAAAAAGAATAGCATTAGATTTTGCAATTGATGACGAAGTAGAATATGCACAGCTAAAAACAATATTAGCAATAATAACAAAAGAATGTGGAAAAGATGTGTCTATTTCAACACATTTTGTTCAAACAGATTCTAAAAATTGGTCTTCCGTTGTTGAAAAAGATTATTTCTTTAAGGATGTTAAAGTAATTAATACTGTTGGACAGTTTATTAACTTAATCAATAAAGATAGATTTTTAATTGGACTTGATGTTGCAAAATATATACTTTCTAAAGTACAATGTACTCATCTAAAATTAGAAAAATTAGTTTATTTATGCTATGCTGATTATTTATGTAAGTATGATAAAAAATTATATGATGATAAAATCTATTCTTATAAATATGGACCTGTAGTAAAAAGTGTTTATAATAAATATAAAGGTCTTAAAGAAATTAAAGATGATGATGAAGATATTGATACAACCAATATATTTGAAATGCCTTCTAGAAGTAGAATATTATTTGCGAAAGATGGAATAGAAAAAATTAAAAGTATTGACGAAACATTAGAAAAATACAGTCAATATTCTGCTCTTGAATTAGTAGAATTAACCCATAATGAATCAACTCCATGGTACGTTTCTGGCGGAGGTAAATATATTAATAAAGTTATATCTGATGATATTATAAAGGAATACCATTGTAATGAAATTGCTTAGATAAAAACTCTGGTTTTACTACTTCAGTTAAAACTAGAGTTTTTTATTTAATGTATAAAATCTAAAAAAATGCACATAACAATAAAAAGATTTGTAAGAAAGAGAGTGTGCATATGGATAAAAAAGCAAAAAGAGAAGATAAAGAACATCAAGTAGAATTTGGAGTTCAAGAAGTTGGGGAGGATGCTACAAAATATGGAGAATTTATTTCTTCTTATTTTGCTTGGGTATCTTTACCAGAGCAAAAGGAAAAGGCAGAGAAGTTAGAAGACGTTACAAAAGAGGAGAAAAATAAATAACAGAATAACATCATAAAATAAAGAAAAAAAGAGAAAAAGTAAGAAAACAAAATTTAATTCAAATAAAAAAGACGAAAAAGGTCAAAGAAGGTCAAAAAAAGTCCTTGAAAAATATAACAAAGATAGTATAATAATAATGTAAAGTCAAAGAAAGTCAAAGTCAAGAAAAATATAAAATATAAACAACTGTAATTTTACAAAAAATTAACAGAAGGGAGTGATGGAAATGCGAATGTCAGACATAATAGAGGAATTCATTAAAGAATTATTTGATGATACAGACAGCGTCGAAATACAAAGAAACGAACTGGCAGAGCAATTCAACTGTGTACCATCTCAAATTAATTATGTTATATCAACAAGATTTAAGCCTTCGCAAGGCTATTATGTAGAGAGTAGAAGAGGAGGTGGTGGGCATATTACAATAAAAAAAGTAAATAACTCAAAATCTGATTATATCATGCATATTATAAATAATATAGAAAGTGAAATAACATCTAATGAAGTAGATATTTTACTTAGTGATTTTCTTACCTATAACATAATAGACCCTAAAGAAGCAAAGCTACTTAAAGTTGCGACAAGTGATAACGTTTTACAGCTAGATAAAAACATAAAAGATAAAGTAAGAGCAAGAATTTTTAAAAATATGTTACTTAATTTAGAATAAAATTTAAAAGGAGGAATTTAAAATGTTATGTGATAATTGTGGAAAAAGACAAGCAAATGTTAGATATTCAGAAAATATTAATGGAAAAATAAAGGAATTAAATTTATGCGAAGAATGTAGTAGAAAATTAGGCATAAATAGTAAAATGGATTTTAGTATGCCAATTGATTTCTCTAGTTTTTTTGGAGAATTTATGGAGGATTTTGCAACACCAGAATTTATGCCATTGTTTGATGAAATTAAAGAATTACAATGTGATCAATGCGGTTACACATTTGATGATATTGTAAATACTGGTAAATTAGGATGCGGAAACTGTTATGATGTATTTGAATCAAGATTAGACCCTATCATAAAAAGAATTCAAGGAGCAAATAGTCACGTAGGAAGAATCGGAAAAGTTTTAGATAACAAAATAGAACAAAAAATGGCGGATAAAACATCAGAAAACAAAGAACAAAAACCAGAAAAAGAAACTCAAAAAGAAAATGAAATAGAAAAATTAGAAGAACAATTAAAACAAGCCATCAAAGAAGAAAGATATGAAGACGCAGCAAAAATAAGAGATGAAATCAAAAAAAATAATAAGGGGGAATAAGCATGAACTGGTATTTACAAAGTAGCGAAAATTCTGATGTAGCAAAAAGTACAAGAATTCGCTTAGCTAGAAATTTAAAAGGTTTTAAATTTAATTTAAGCAAAAAAGATGACATAGAAGCTTTAGAAAATAAGATAAAAGAAAATTTATATCAAATTGGATATGGACTAAAATTCTTTAAATTAAAAGATATGGACGATATTACAAAAATGAGTTTAGTAGAAAAAAACTTAATTAGTCCAGACTTTGTTTTAAAAAAGAATGAAACTGGTAGCATTTTGATAAATGACGAAGAAAATATTTGTATTATGATATGTAATGAAGATCATTTAGAAATTCAAGTATTTAATTGTGGATTAGACTTAGAAAATACACTTAATTTAGCCATTGAGTTAGATGAAAAAATAGAACAGTCTTTAGGATATGCAATTAGCAAAAAATATGGATATTTAACAGCATGCCCTAACAATGTAGGTACAGGGCTAAGAGCCTCTGTAATGCTTCATCTACCTGCACTTTCAAAAACTAGAAATACTAAAAAAGTGTTAGAAGCAATTAATAGTTTTGGAATTAACATTAGAGGCGTATATGGCGAAAACACTGAAAGTACAGGCGATATGTATCAAATTTCTAACAAACAAACACTAGGAATATCAGAAAAAGAAATCATTGAAAATTTAAAAGTCATTGTAGAAAAAATTATCAAACAAGAAAGACAAGCTAGAAAAATTCTAGCAAAAGATGATATCGGTCTAGAAGATTTAATATATAGAAGCTATGGAATTTTAAAAAACTGTAAAAAGATATCTTCAGAAGAAACAAGAGAGTTGTTATCTAATATTAAATTAGGTACTGACTTAGGAATTTTAAAAGAATTGACAGATTTAAAAGTACAAAAACTATATTTATACACTAAACCTGCAAATTTGCAAAAATATGCAGGCAGTCAATATGAGGCAATTGAAAGGGATATAAAAAGGGCAGAAATAATAAAACAGATAATAGATGAAAAATAAAGAGAAAAAAGAGAAAGGAGAGAATATTATGACATATAAGTTTACAAATAGGGCTAAGAAGGCCATTGAATTAGCTAATGAGGCAGCTATTGAGTTAGGACATAATTATGTTGGAACAGAGCATATTCTTTATGGATTAACTAAAGAAGGTAGTGGTGTGGCTTCTAAGGTGCTTGGAAGTCAAGAAGTTACTCCTGAGGTTGTTTTGGATAAAATTGTTGAACTTATTGGACAAGAGGAGCCTATTGATGAGACTTTAGGATTTACACCAAGAACTAAGAGAGTTATTGAGAATGCTTTTATTGAGGCTAGAAAGTTTAGCTATAATTATATTGGTACAGAACATATTTTGATTGGTGTTCTAAGAGAAGGAGACTGCATTGCTGCTAGAATTTTACTTGAACTTGGTGTAAATATTCCAAAGTTATATAATGAAATTATTAAAGTTATTAATGAAGAGGAGGATTTACAAGGCGAAGAGAAAAATGCAAATTCAGAAAGAAAAAACGGAAGCTATAATCAAACCACTACTTTAAACCAATTTGGTGAAGATTTAACTAAAAAAGCTATTGAAGGAAAGTTAGATCCTATAATTGGAAGAAAAGAGGAAATTGAAAGAGTTATTCAAATTTTATCACGTAGGACTAAAAACAATCCTTGTTTGATAGGTGAACCAGGTGTTGGTAAAACGGCAATTGTAGAAGGTCTAGCACAAAAAATTGTATCTGGTGATGTTCCAGAAATTTTGAAAGATAAAAGAGTTGTAAGTATTGATATTTCTGGTATGGTAGCTGGTGCAAAATATAGAGGAGATTTTGAAGAAAGAATCAAAAAAGCTTTATCAGAAGTTAAAAAAGCAGGAGATGTCATCTTATTTATAGATGAATTACACAATATTGTAGGTGCTGGAGCAGCTGAAGGAGCTATTGATGCAGCTAATATACTTAAACCATTATTAGCAAGAGGAGAAATTCAGTTAGTAGGAGCAACTACTTTAAATGAGTATAGAAAATATATTGAAAAAGATAGTGCATTAGAAAGAAGGTTTAGTCCAGTTAATGTAAATGAACCAAATGAAAAAGATACTGTAAAAATTTTAAATGGTATACGTGATAAGTATGAAGCACATCATGGTGTAAAAATTACCGATGAAGCAATAGAAGCAGCAGTAGCACTTTCTGTTAGATATATTAATGATAGATTTTTACCTGATAAGGCTATTGACTTAATTGATGAAGCAGCTTCTAGAGCAAAATTACAAACTTATACAGAACCAGAAGATTTAAAAGAATTAGAAGAAAAGATAGAAGAAACACAAAAAGACAAAGAAGAAGCTGTTAGAACTCAAAAATTTGAGAAGGCGGCAACCTTAAGAGATAAAGAAAAAGAATTAAAAGAAAAATACGAAAAAGAGCAAAAGAAATGGAAAAATAAAAATACAAAAGAGGTAACTAATATTACAGAAGAAAATATTGCAGAAATTATTAGTAATTGGACTGGAATACCAGCTAATAAAATAACAGAAGACGAAAATGTTAGATTAAAAAAATTAGAAAGCAGTTTGCATGAAAGAGTTATTGGTCAAAATGAAGCGGTAGAAGCAGTAGCAAAAGCAATTCGTAGAGGTAGAGTAGGATTAAAAGACCCTAAAAGACCTATAGGTTCATTCTTATTCTTAGGTCCAACTGGAGTTGGAAAGACAGAATTATCTAAAGCCTTAGCAGAAGCATTATTTGGTGACGAAAATGCTATGATAAGAATTGATATGTCAGAATTTATGGAGCCACATTCTGTTTCTAAATTAATTGGTTCTCCTCCAGGATATGTTGGATTTGATGAAGGAGGTCAATTAACAGAAAAAATAAGAAGAAAACCATATTCTGTTATCTTATTTGATGAAATAGAAAAAGCACATCCAGATGTTATGAACATGTTATTACAAATATTAGAAGATGGACGTTTAACAGATAGTCAAGGCAGAACAGTAAACTTTAAAAATACTGTTGTAATAATGACATCTAATATAGGTGCTAGGTTAATTACCGATAAAAAAGCATTAGGATTTAGCCAAAATACAAATGCAAATGAAGATGCAAAAAAAGAATACGAAGAGACTAAAAAGGAAGTTATGGAAGCATTAAAGAAAGAA
Source organism: uncultured Clostridium sp. (assembly GCA_964487865.1). Taxonomy (GTDB): domain Bacteria; phylum Bacillota; class Clostridia; order TANB77; family CAG-508; genus CAG-269. The sequence goes on from CAZASP010000060.1 coordinate 6,944, forward strand.
TTAAGACCAGAATTTATTAATCGTATTGATGAAATTATTGTATTCCATAAATTAACTGATAACGAAATTAGTCAAATTATAGATATAATGCTAAAAGAAGTTACAAACAGATTAGCATTGCAAAAAATAAAAATTGAAATAGAACCAGAAGTAAAAGAACTTATAGCAAGTAAAGGAATTGATAAAAACTTTGGAGCAAGACCACTTAGAAGAACTATTCAAAGTGTATTGGAAGATACATTAGCTGAAGAAATTTTAGATGGAAATTTAACGAAAAATAAGCTATCTAAAATAGGTGTAGAAAATGAAAAAGTGGTAATTAAAAAATAAATAAATTTG
>CAZASP010000061.1:0-7220 GCA_964487865.1 uncultured Clostridium sp.
CAAGATTTCTTATGAAAATCATTTTTATTCTACTTCTATTTTTATAAATTTGCAATAATAATTAAAATTTATTTTTATATTTCTTAATTTCTTCATAAATTTCTTTCCAATTATTTACTCTTGTTATTTCTGTATCATTAATATCTGCATTCATTTTTGTTGTCATTAAAATTGATTTGATTCCATTATCAGTTAATTCTCTGCAAGTTTCATAACTATCTTCTATGCATAAAACAATTTGATTTTCTTTAAAAAATTTTAGTTTGTCACTAATATGTAAATTTAAGCTATCATAAGGAATATCAAAATCTTGTAAACTTTTTTTAGTAATTTCTTCAGTATTACAATTCTTAATATTCATTAATCTTGCTGTTACAAAATGTATTGTATCTCCTTCTTCTTTTAGCTTTTTTATTATCTTATCTGCATTTGGAAGCATTGTACATTCTTCTAGTACATTTTTATAATATTTATCAAAAAATTCAAATTTAGTTTTATCATCCCAACCATACAAAGCTTTTAAATAATATCTACTTTTTATTAATCCAAAACTATCTCTATTAGTTGGTACTCCTGATATTTCTTCTTCAAATTTATCTGCATATTTTAACATTGATTTTATTGTTAAAAATGTTGTGTCATCAATATCTATCCCTATTTTCATTTTTCTGGTAAGCCCCCTTCTTTGTTTTTTCAGTTAGTTCCCATTTTTCAAGTATTGCTGGTATAATTTTATTATCTTCTTCATTTAGTTCACCTAATTGTCCTGTAAGTGAATCTATACTGAAATCATTTGTATTTTGTCTTAATTGTGTAAAATATTCCTCTTAATAGCTGTGCTCTTTGTTAAGTTTCTGTTTTAACTGCACATTAAGTTTGATTGTTTGTGGTGTTTTCTGTTGTTGTATTTGTACTTGTACTACTGTTATTAGTGCTAGTATTTGTATTATTTGTACTAGTTGTATTATTTTTATTATTATTGTCATGTGTAACATTAGTTGTATTTGTTGTATTGTTTTGTGAATGACTTGTATTTGCGTTAGTAGTATTTGTTGTATTTGTTGTATTAGTTGTATTTTTTGGTGGTTCTTGCTGAGGGTCTACTGCATCTATGTCTTGTGTTATTCCTTCAATTATTTCTTGTAAGTGATTTTGTGTTGTTGCATCTGTATTTTGTTTTAATTCTGTACCAGAATGTTTGTCACATAACCCTGGCACGGTTGATTTTAAGTAATATTCTGTGTAAGTATTAGGACATGAAGTTTTTGCTCTTTTTCCTGTTTCTGCACATATAGTGCAACTTACAATTGAGTTTGGTTTTTCAAATCTCGCACTTTTTAACCCTGCATGAATTCTGGACATAACATTAGCCCACAGTAATCCTGCTGGATTTCTTTTGTTAAATTCTATTGATTCATTTTCATCAAATCCATACCATGTAACTGCTGTGTAGTATGGAGTAAATCCGCAAAGCCATCTGTCATAGTTTTCGTCTGTTGTTCCCGTTTTTGCTGCAACGTCTACTCCTGAAATTTTACAATATGTTGCAGTTCCATTTGTTCCTATTACAGGTTGTGTTAAAAGTTCTTTTACAATATATGCAACTTCTTTTGATACTACCCTCCTTTTGGTTTGCATTGTTTTAACAATAGTTTTTCCAGATTTATTGTCAACTTTTTCATAAAATGTTGGTTCTATATATACCCCATCATTTGCTATTGTATTATATGCTCCTGCCATTTCTAATGGACTAATTCCTTTTTGCAAACCTCCTAATGATAATACTAAAGTTTCATCTTCTTTTGTTAGGGTTGTAATTCCCATTTTTTCTAAATATTTAATTGAATTTTTTGGTTTTAATTCTTCCATTATTTCTACAAAAGGTATGTTCTGAGATGACTCTACTGCTCTTCTTACAGTTACTTTTCCTAATGATGGGTTATAATCTGTTGGATGATAACCTTCTGCAAAATCTCTTTCTGTATCATCATAAATTGATGAAGCTGTAATTATTTTTTTATCTATTGCTGGTATTAAAACAGAAATAGGTTTTATAGCTGAACCAGTTTGCCTAATGCTTTGTGTCGCTCTATTTAAAGTTCTTGCTTTCGTTTTTTTACCAAGTCCACCTGTGCAACCTACTACACGACCTGTTTTATGGTCTATAATAACCATTGCAGCTTGTGAAGAATTTCCACCATTTTTGGATTCTCTGATATATTTAGTTTTTTCAAATTCTGCTTCTGTTTTTTCTTGTACTTTTGAATCTTGCATACTATGTATTTTAAGTCCTGCCATATTAATGTAATTTGTAGCAAATGTTTCAGATATGTTATATTTTTTTGCAATATCTTGTGTTATTTCCAATATTAATGCATCTGTATGATAAGAATAAATTGCATCTTCTGATTGAATTTCTCCCTTTTTAAAGTTTAATCCTTTATCTACATTGCTAATTGCTGTATTACAAGTTTCACTATTTATATAACCTAATTCTTCCATTTTTGATAAAACTGTTTTTGTTCTTTTATTAATTTTATCTTTATTATTACTATCTTCAAAAGGATTATAAGAATTTGGAGAATGATTTATCCCTGCCAAAAAAGCACATTCTTCTAAGTTTAAGTCTTCTACAGGCTTGTTAAAATAATATTTACTTGCTGTTTGTGCACCATACATATTTGGCCCAACATAAATAATATTTAAATATGCTTCTAATATTTCATCTTTTGATAAACATGTTTCGAGTAAGATTGCTTTCCACCATTCATTTATTTTTCTTGTTATTGAATCTGTTGAATCTCCAGTTAGGTTTTTAACTAATTGTTGTGTAATTGTACTTCCACCATAGGATGATTTTCCAAAATGTATAATATAGGAAAAAATTGCTCCTCCTGTTCTTTTTATATCAATTCCACCATGAGAATAAAAACGTTCGTCTTCAATTGCAATATATGCATTTTTTAAATCGCTAGGAATATCTTCTAATGTTGTTATTTCATTTTTTCTTTCACAACCAAGTTTAGCAATTTCATTTCCGCTAATATCTGTTACTATAGAATTTTCATGGGCTAACATTTCACTAGCAAGTTGCCTCCATCGATGTGCAGAAAATCCTAATCTAACTGCTGTAATAATAATTAAAATTAAACATATTATGATAATTGTTTTTTTGAATTTATTTTTTGATTTTTTCTTTTTCTTCTTTTTTGTGCTATTATCTACTTTTGTCTTGTTATTTTTTCTAAAAGCTTTTGGAACATAGTTTTCATCTTCTATTGTTGTTTTCTTTCTCTTCCCTTTTTTATTAGACAATTAAATCACTATCCTTTTTATATTTTCTATTATTTTATATCATAAATATGTTATTTTTCATAGTATTTTAGTAATATTTTTTCAATTGGTCTTTTCAACTTTTATTAAAAGTGATATGATAATAATGAATTAAGAAATGGAGAAAAAATTATGATAAAAAGAGAAGATAATCCGGATTTTTTAAATTCGTTTTTAGATTATTCTGTTACAATTTTGAACAAATCAGCTAACAGCATTAAAGAATATAATTATGATTTGATGATGTTTTTGCGATTTATTAAAATGCATTTTAACATGACAGATAAAACGGATTTAAAACAAATTAAAATAAATGATATGACTATTGATACTATTAAAAAAATAACTTTAGATGATATCCATGCTTTTATTTCATATTTAACTCGTGAATTCCATAGTAAAGCATCTACCAGAGCTAGAAAAATTTCAACAATTAGAATATTTTTTAAATATTTGAGTAGAAAAGCAAAACTAATTGATGTAAATCCTGCACAAGACTTAGAAACTCCAAAATTAGATAAACGATTACCCAAATACCTTTCTTTAGATGATAGTAAAAAATTATTAAATGTTACTGCAAATGAAGATAATAGAAACTTTGAAAGAGATTACGCAATTATTACTTTATTTCTTAATTGTGGTATGCGTCTTTCTGAATTAGTTAGTATTAACATTAATGATATTGATTTTGAAGAATGTAAATTAAATGTTATTGGAAAAGGTAATAAAGAACGAACTATTTACTTAAATAAGGCTTGTATGAAAGCAATTACTGAATATTTGAATGTACGTCCAAAAGAAGGAATTAGACATGATAGCAAACATTCAGAAAAAGCACTATTTTTAAGTGAAAGAAAATCAAGAATTGGAAATCGTACAGTTGAAAATGTTGTAACAAAGCAATTACAATCTGCTGGTTTAGATACTAAAAAATATTCAGTTCATAAATTAAGACATACAGCTGCTACTTTAATGTATCAATATGGACAAGTAGATATACGTGCTTTGCAAGAACTTTTAGGACACGAAAGTATTGCAACTACTGAAATTTATACACATGTAAGTAATGACCAAGTTCGTAATGCTGTAGAAAGTAATCCTTTAGCAGATATATAAAAACTAATACTATTAGTATTAGTTTTTTTCAAATATCTTTTTATAATATGGTTGTATGTCTGGTAATAAGCTATCTAAATATACAATATTTTTATTTTTATCCTCTACTTTTATATTTGGAAAAGTAAGTATCATTTTTTTATTATTCCAATAAGTATCAACAAATTTATTAATTATATCATTTTCCTTTATTCTTTTATAATCTTCTCTTCTTTTGTCAATATCTTTTACTTCAATATTATTTTCAACTACCATCCTTGTAATAAATATATCTTGAGCATAGCAAGTTATGATACAATCTATAAATAAAAATATAATTATTAAAATAATTAATACTTTTGAGATTTTAGATGTTATATATCTTTTTGTTATTACTAAAAATTTGTCTAAAATCGGATTGAATTTTTTAATTAAAAGTACAGTTAAAATTCCCCAAAACACTGAATATTGTAAGCAAATTCTTCCATTTATATTAAATAAATTATTGCTGTAGTCCCACCAGTGCGTATTTAAAATAGTTTCTACTAAAAAGCTAATTACATATTCAGTTACTGAACCTATAATAAATCCTCCACAAAATAATGTGAAATTATTTTTATTAAAGTATTGTGAAAATACAATAATACAAACAGCACCTATGCCATATATTCCGCAAAAAAGGTCCGTATAAAAAACTTTGTCTACTTTGCCATAATCCTGTTGTTAGTATACCAAATATTGTTTCTATTACATATCCCATAAAACTATATAATATGAAATATGTAAAAATTCTCCATATACTAAATTTTTCTTTCATAAATATCCCCTATCTTATGTATCTACTAAGATCCTACCAATGAAAGATAACAATCAAAATTAATTAATACTATTAGGTTTTTTCAAGCATTTTCTCTATCATTTCTTTTTTGAAATTTTCATCTTTTAAACTTTCAATTATATTCATATATCTTTTATAAGTTTCCATTTTTGACAAATTATTAAAATACTCTTGCTTATCTTTATCTGTTTTATTAAATAAATATAAAATAGTAGCAGAAAAAATATCTATAAAGCTACCAGCAAGTGTTCCAACTACTAAAGTTTGTGTTAATCCGACTGCATAAACTATGAAGCTTGATATTATTAATAAGATACCTACCCAAATCATGAAAATTGCATTTTTTATAATTAATCTACTTTGCTTTATTGCATCTTCATGATATTGTGAAATTAAAGAAGGCGCACTTTCTAATTCGTATTGATAACTACTTTTTACATTATCTTGATCATTAACTTTTATATCAGTAGCCATTATTACCCCTCCCTTCCTTCGTCTATGCAGTCTAGTATTAGTGCATTTACAAAAGTTGTGTTTCCACAGCATCTGCATGTTACTGGTATAAGTGGTTGAAATTTTCCACCTATATTAACTTCCATGTTTTCATCCACTTCAAAAAGAGTCATAATTGTTGGGTCTACGGTCCATTTATGCTCACTACAATATGGGCATTTAACATCTTTCCATTTTTCATCTAATTGTTTTACTAGTTTTTTACTATTTACTTTCATAATCGCTCCTTCCTCTGCCTTCACTAATATTATATCTACAAAAGGCAATAAATTTTTTCGACCACATTTTAATTTATACGAAATTATCATACCATTTTTGCCTTTTTATTACAAGTATTTTATATAAACTTTACAAAATTATTCATCATATCAAAAAAATTTTCAAAATTTTATAATAATATTGGACTAATTTGTTCTCCATCTAATGCATATTCTATTGTTTTTATTATATATTCAACATCAAATACAATTGATCTTGGCTTAGTTATTGGGTTATCTTGCCTAAATGGTACAAAATAATAATTCCTTCTGTTAAGTAATTTTCCCAAGTTTTCAGCATTTCCACTTAAGCCATTATTTGTTGATGGTGCAATAACAAGAGGCAATCCGATTTCTTAAATGAGATTTAGCCCTTACTTTCTGTTGGCAAACTAGGGCCTAAAAAAATTGATTTTTCTTTAGTAACACAGGGATAAACAACTTTTTCTTATCTTCATTAATTTTAGTATCTAATAACTTAATTTCAACTACATCATTTTCACCTCCATAAATTTTTTCTATAAACAAACTAACTATATCTCTTTTTGTCTTTAAATCATAGTAACCAAATATCTTGAAAGATGAGTCAATTATTTTTATAAGATTTTTTTTATTTTCTTTTTCCTTTATATTTGAATAATTATTATTTTCTTTTTTTAATTCATCGAGTTGTTTTTTTATTTTTTCTTTTTCAGTTTTTATTTCACGCAGTTGTTTATTTATAACATCAACCAAATCAGGCTCTACATATTTCAATTTCTCAATAATTAATAATATGTCTTCATCTTTCTTTTTGTACTCTTTTTCTAATAATTTTATTTCATCATTTAAAGAATTTTTTTGTTTCATAAATGACATTTTTTTAAGTTCTTGATATATTTCTGAGTTAGGAACAAAAATATTTTTTATAATGTCTATAAGTTGTTTATCCAATTTCTCTCCACTTACATTTTTACTTTGACATTTAAGTCCTTTTGACTTTTCCTTTAAAGTACATGAATAGCAATAATTAATTGTACCATCTGCTCTTCTTCTGTCATTATTCCTTGCTCTCATTTTAGAACCACATTGTTTGCAATAAATTAATCCTGAAGAAATAGTTTGTTTGGTTGGGTTGCCTATAGCTCTGTAACTTTTATCTGCATTCTTTTTAATCAACATTTGTACTGCTAACCAGTCTTTAC
>CAZASP010000062.1:0-7202 GCA_964487865.1 uncultured Clostridium sp.
TTTTTTACACAAATTTCTCCCAAACCAAATTTGCCAAATCAATTCCCATATTAGTCAAAGCAATTTTATCTCCATTAATTTTAAGCAAACCTTCATTAACAAATTCATCTAATTCTTTTTTATACAAAAAAATTGGATTATCAATATATTTTTCTTTAAATTTCTTAATACTTACTCCTTCAATTTTTCTTAAGCCTAGAAGCATATACTCTTTCTTTTTATCTTCTAAATTTTGTTTTTCTTCTATTTTTTTATCTTTATAATTCCACTCATAGTTTTCTGTAAGGTTTGCATTTGAATATCTAACTCCATTCAAATAAGAATGAGCAGATACGCCTAGACCTATATACTCTTTTTGTTCCCAACAATTTAAGTTATGCTTGGATTCTTTTCCTTTTTTTGCAAAGTTTGATATTTCATAATGAATATATCCATTTAACTCTAATGTGTTTTTAGCATACCAATACATCTGTCTTTCTAATTCTTCATCTGGTAATTCTAGCACTCCATTATTTATATATTCTTCTATCTTAGTGTTTTCTTCTACAATTAAAGAATAAACACTAACATGTTCTGGGTTTAATTCAATAATAGTTTCTAAATCCTTTTTAATATCTTGTATTGTTTGATTTGGTAACCCTACTATCATGTCTATGTTTATATTATTAAAACCAACTTCTTTTAACGATTGATATGCTTCTAAGAATTCTTGAAAATTGTGTATTCTACCTATTTGTTTTAATAATTTATCATTTGTACTTTGCATACCAATGCTAATTCTATTAATTCCTAATTTTTTATATTCCTCTAATTTACTTTTTGTAACTGTTCCCGGATTTACTTCTATGGTTATTTCTATATTTCCCCATTTTGTTTGATTATTCTGTAGTTTGTTTTTCAAATTATTTAATAATTGTTTAATATACTCAGTTTCTATGTATGATGGCGTTCCCCCACCTATATAAATTGTAGTTACATTGTAATTACTAAAGTCATATTCTTCCATTTCTTGAATCACTTGCTGTATATAAGTTTCAACAATGTCATCTTTGTTTGTATATGAGACAAAATCACAATAATAGCATTTACTTTTACAAAATGGTATATGTATGTATATTCCCAATTCTTTATTTTCCATTTGCAATCTCCATAATCTTTTTTAATCTATAATTAACTCCTGATTTTCCTATTGGTTCTTTTAATTTCTTTCCCAATTCTATTAATGACATATCTGGATTTTCTAAACGTAAATTAGCAATTTCTTTTAAATTTTCATCTAATTTTTGGAATTTACCTGTTTGTTGTAATTTTTTGATAGCTGCAATTTGTTTAACTGAAGCATTAATGGTTTTGTTCAAATTGGCTGTTTCACAATTAACAAGTCTATTTACTTTTCCTCTCATTTCTTTTTGAATTCGTATGTCTTCAAATTGCATTACTGCTCTACCTGCACCAATTAAAGCTAATAATTTTGATATTTCTTCTCCATCTTTAATATAAATTGCATTTTGTAGAGTTTTCACATGAATACCAAATAATTTTATTAATTTCATAACTTGTTTTAGATTTTCGAAATTACTAAAATCTATTTCTAAATGGTATTCTTTTTCTGGGTTATTTACAGAACCAGATCCCATAAAAGAACCTCTGATTACTGCTTTTTGTTTGTCTTCTTGTAAATTGCCTTCTTGTTTCCAATAAATTTGTCCATCTTTTATATCAATAAAATCTATTTCTTTTGTTTTTAAGGTAATTATAAATGTCTTTCCAGACACATTAATTTTGTGGTCTATGTTCAAATTTGTTAATAGCTTAGAAAAGCGATTAATATTGTAATCACTTTCTGTAGAAAACTTTATTTGCTTGCCATTTATAATTGTATTTGCAGATATTAGATATCCGTATTAATTCAAATTTTACAATTTCTTTATTTGATAAATTACTGCTTTTATTTAATTCTTGCTTAATAGCAGAAGAAAAAGACATTCTAATCACCTACCTTTGTTATAACAATTCTATCATTTCCATACAAATCTTTTTTGCAATAAGTATTAATATATTTATCTGCATTTTCTATTAATTCCATAACATCATTTTTTTGGTCATAACCAATTTCCAAACATAGATATCCATTATATTTTAGAAACTCATCTGCTTGATTAATAATTTTATAATAAAATTTTAAACCATCATATCCTCCATCTAAAGCCAAAATTGGCTCATTTTGCACCTCTTGTTGCAAAGTTTTTATTACATCTTTTTTAATATAAGGAGGATTAGAAACAATAATATCATATTTTTCCTTTGGAATATCATCAAATAAATTAGACTGTAAGAAAGCAATTTGCCTATATACTCCATTGTTTTTAGCATTTTTCTCTGCAATTTCTAATGCTTTTTCACTAATATCTGTGGCTGTAATCTCACTATCGCAAATCATTTTAGCAAGAGCCACTGCAATAACTCCACTACCAGTACACAAATCTAAAATTTTCTTAGCATTTATCTTTTTAGCAATACTAATAACCTCCTCAACTAAAACCTCTGTATCTGGTCTTGGAATTAATACATTTTTATTAACATAGAAATTCATTTTCATAAATTCTTGTTGGTGTGTGATATGTTGTAATGGAATGCCTTTAATCAACTTTCTTACACTAGTAAAATAACTTTTTTCCTGCTCTAAAGATAATTTATCATCATCATGCACCATTAAATACTGCCTATCTTTATTTAAAACAAATTGCATCAATAATCTAGCCTTCAATTTTGGGCTATCAATCTGCTTTGTTTTCAGCTGTAAACTTGCTTTATTAATTGCTTCTCGAATTGTCATATCACACCTTCTTTCTTATATCCAAAGATTGCAAAAAGTTGCCAAAAAAGTCCTTCTTTTTGGCAACCCTCTGGCAATTTTGGCAGTTTCTCTATTCTTCGAAAAATCTCTTGAAGTCTTCTTCGTTTATCTTTTCTTTTTGTAATAGTGTTTCTGCTATTGCATCTAGTTTGTCTCTGTGTTGCTTTAATAGTGTTTGTGCATCATTATATGCTGTGTCTATTAAAGTTTTTACCTCTTGTCCTATTTTGTCTCCTATGTTTTCACCAAATAATTGCATTTCATATGGTTCTTTTCCTTGAAAGTCTATTGGTCCTAGAGTATCACTCATTCCATATTTTGTTACCATATCGCGTGCTATTTTTGTTGCTACTTCAATATCATTGCTTGCTCCAGTTGAGATGTCGTCTAGCACAAGCTTTTCTGCTGCTCTTCCGCCTAATAATGCAATTAGTTTTTCTTGCATTTCGATCTTTGATACATAGTATTTGTCTTCATCTGATTTATACATTGTATATCCGCCTGCTACTCCTCTTGGGATTATTGAGACTTCTTTTACATTTGTTTGAGTTGGTAAGTATTGGCTAACTACAGCATGTCCTGCTTCGTGGTATGCTGTTAGTTTTTTATCTTTGTCTGATATTACTCTTGCTCGTTTTTCTAATCCGACTGTTACTTTTTTTACTGCTTCTTCGATATCGTCATTTTGGATGTCTTCATGTTTTTGTTTTGTTGCAATTATTGCAGCTTCATTTAAGATATTTGCCAATTCTGCTCCTGTAAATCCTGCTGTGTCTTCTGCTATACTTTCTAGATTTACATTGTCGTCTAATCTTTTTTCTTTACTATGAATTTTCAATATTTCAAGTCTTCCCTTTAAATCTGGTGTTGGTATTGTGATTTGTCTGTCAAATCTTCCTGGTCTTAGCAATGCTTTGTCTAACATTTCTGGTCTATTTGTTGCTGCTAAAACTATAATTGTTTCTTCTGAACTAAATCCATCCATTTCTACTAATAATTGATTTAATGTTTGGTTGTTTTCTGTTTCTGCTCCACTATTACTTGTTCGCCTTGCTCCGATTGCATCAATTTCGTCAATGAAAATAATACAAGGTGCTATTTTCTTTGCTTTTTCAAATAATTTTCTTACTCTAGAAGCCCCAAGCCCTGCAAACATTTCTATAAACTCTGACCCACTCATAGAAATAAAAGGCACACCTGCTTCTCCTGCCACTGCTTTTGCAATTAAAGTTTTGCCTGTTCCCGGTTTACCACAAAGTAAAATTCCTCTTGGTACTTTAGCTCCCATATTTAAAAATCTTTTTGGATTTTTTAAGAAATCTACAACTTCTACTAATTCATTTTTTTCTTCGTCCAAACCTGCTACATCGCTAAATCTAACATTAGTATCATTTTCTTCTCCATCATAGATTTTCTTTTCTCCACCAAAGCCTTGCATTTTAAATAGTAATACTACCATTGCTAAAATTACCAAGGTTGGTAGATATTGCATAAATACAGCTGATACTCTTATCATAATATTTACTTGCTTTTGGTTTAATCTTGGTACTGGTTTTCCTTCTGTTATTCTTGTTTGTATAAATTCGGTAAAAGCTTCTGTGTTAGGAATATTAGCTGTTTTCTTTTCTTCTATTCCTTTATACTTAATCTTAGCAGTGTTACTACCTGTTGTCATTTCTATTTCTTCTATTTCGTCATTTTCTATTTGAGTAATTAATTCTGTAAAAGCTACTTCATTTTCTTTGTTTCTTTTTTCTAGGTAAAAATATCCATATATCGTAACCCCTACCAAAATGATTAATACAATTACCATAAGTATAATATAACCTACATTATTATCTTTAGAATTTTGTTTATTTTCTTTGGGTTCTTTTTTTTCTTTTCTTGACATCCTTTTTGACTCCTTTTTATTGTTTTGGCATTTCTGAACATGCAGGAGCATCTGCCCCTAATCCTTTATCTGTTTCTTCTTTTTTCTTTCTTTCTTTTTTCTTTTTCTCTTCTGGCTTTTTTCCTTTATCTTCTTCTTTCTCTTTCTTCTCTTTTTCCTTTTCCTTTTCCTTTTCTTTCTCTCTTTCCTTTTCCTCTTCTTGTTCTCTTTCCCTTTGTTTTTCTTCTTCCTCTTGTTTCTGCATTTCTTTCTTTATTTTTTCTTGTTCTTGCGCTAATTTTATTAATTCCATTTGCCTATTAATAAAATCTGTTTTTATCATTAAAATTGCAACAATAATATAAATATAGGAAATTGTATTATACATTAATTGGAAATATTTTATTCTAAATCCTGTTAATAGGTTAACAACAATATAAGCTAAATTTAATATTACTGGCAAAGTAATAGAATGAATTGCAATATGAAGACATGGTACATATTTCATTCTCATTCTTGATATTCTTGCGATAAGAAAAGCTAAAACGGAAAGCATCAAAACATCTATAAAAGTAGATATACTATATATCAACATGAAATAAATAAACATCATAAAATAGACTGATATATAAATAGATACTTGATTCATTCCTTCTACAGAATTAATAACATCTTGTTTTGTAAATTGGTCTGCTCCATAAGTTTTTGCTAAATCAGTGTATGGATAACTTACTTGTCCCATTTCATTGTTAGATAAAATAATACATTTATCTTTTAAAAAGAGCATTCCCACACTGCCTTGATTAACTTCTTTTTCATATCGTTCAACTGCATCTTTTTCTTCTGTTACTGTATCAAAAATAATTGTACCAAACATATCTTGGTAATCTTTTAGAATAATTGGTTCTTCGGATTGCATAGTTAGCGTACCTTGCTCGTAACTAAAATCCGGTAATTTTTCTTTTAAGTAAGAATACATTTGATTAATATTTTCTACAATTTTATAAGTATAAAAGATAGAGACAATAATAGTAAATAGAAGCATTAGTTTTAAAAAATAGCCAAAGGCCTTTTTAGGCATTTCTAATGCAAAATCTTCATATTTGTCTAAATCTTTTATACTTTTTAAAAAATCTCTCCAAAAACCATTTTTCTCTGTTTTTTCTGTTTTCTCTGCTTTTTCTGACATTATACTTTCTCCTTTTATCTTTTGGGTTCTACTAGCATACTGTCTTTACTATCTTTAACAGTATACCCTAAATCTAATAATTTATCTCTTAATTCGTCTGATTTAGCCCAATCTTTGTTATTCCTAGCAGTTTTTCTTTCTTCTATAATTTGTTTAACTTCCTCTGGAAAATCAATTTGTTCCTCTTTATCTATTTCTAACCCCAAAACATTATCTAATTTTAAAAGTAGTTTTGCAAGAGCTGGTGATTTCTTCTCATATCGCACAATATCCCATACAACGCTCATTGCTTGTGGCATATTTAAATCGTCATTGATTGCTTCTAAAAATTTTTCCTCATATTCTTGTACTATTTTTTCGCCTACTTGGTCACTGCCTAATACATGTTTTTTATACCCATCTTTTAAACGATTTAAAGCCACCTTAGCTGCATCCATAGCCTCAAATGTAAAATTAATCGGTTTTCTATAATGAGACGAAAAATTAAACATTCTATAAACTGCTGGCTCGTATCCTTTTTCTTCTAAATCTTTTAATGTATATAAATTATTTAAGCTTTTAGACATTTTCCCTCCATCCACTTGAAGGAATTCAACATGCATCCAATAATGAGCTGGTATTTTACCACAATATCCTTTTCCTTGTGCTATTTCATTTTCATGATGTATTGGAATATGGTCGATTCCACCAGTGTGAATATCAAATACCTCTCCTAAATATTTTTCTGACATAGCACTACATTCTAAGTGCCAACCTGGATAACATTCACCCCAAAAGCTATTCCATTTCATTAAGTGATTTTCTGGGGCTTTAATCCATAAGGCAAAATCTGAAGGATTTTTCTTTTGACTATCAAATTCTACTCTAGCACCCGCTTTTTGTTCTTCTATATTTCTATTAGATAAAACTCCATATTTATCTAACTTTGAGGTATCAAAATAAATTGTATTTTCGGTTTCGTAGGCATAGCCGTTTTCTATAATTTTTTTAACATAGTCTTCCATAATACCAATATGCTCTGTTGCTTTACAAATAATTTCTGGCATATCAATATTCAATTTTTTCATATCTTCTAGAAAAGCTTTTGTATAAAAATCTGCTATTTCAAACGGATTTTTATGTTCTCTTCTAGATGCTTTTATCATTTTATCTTCTCCTTCGTCTGCATCAGATACAAGATGCCCAACATCTGTAATATTCATAGCATGTTTTAACTTAAATCCGTTATATTTTAATACTCTTCTTAAATTATCCATAAAAAGATAAGATCTTAAATTGCCAATATG
>CAZASP010000063.1:0-7111 GCA_964487865.1 uncultured Clostridium sp.
GTATACACATTATAGGAGAAACAGAAGTGTATCAAAAAATAAAAAGCCCTTACAAAGTAATATTAAATGACCAAACACAAGCAAATCAATTTTATAAATTATTAAAAGCAATGTTTATTTTACAAACAGAATTACCAAATTATTTTAATTTTAAAACAAACATCAGCTCAAAAGGAGAAATTGAATTTTATTTAGAAAATCAAAAAATAGAATATTTAGATATAGCAGATTGGATTAATGATGAATACCATTTAGGAGAAGAAAGACAACGAAAAACAGAAGAATTAAAAAAAGAAAATAAAGAAAAATTAGAAAAACTAAAAATAGAAATTGCATCACAAGAAATAGAATATCTAGCAAAGGAAAAACAAATATCTACCTTTTTAGAATGTAAAAAATCTTTTTTTGGTAAGTTTAAATATTATTTTAAATACAGCAAGAAAAACAACAAAAACAAGATAAAAAAAGAACAAGTAAAAGAAGAAAAAATAGAAGAAATAGAACCAAATGAAAATGAAAATGAAGAACTTCCTAAAAAGAAAAGAAAGAAACAAAACTATACAATCGAAGAATTAGTAGAATTATACAAAATAATAGAATTAAAAGAAAACGAATTAAAAAATATAGTAATGGATATCAATGCATTAAAGCTAAAAAGTAAAAACATGAAAAAGAAAATTGAAAATGCTACAGCATTTATTGAAGAAATTGATAGCCATAAAAAAAGTATATTTGAATTTTGGAAATATAGTAACAAAGATGAAATGTCAGCTTTACCAGAAGGTGAACAAGAGGAAATAAATATTATAAAAAAAATAACAAAAGTTTTTGATTATCAAGAAGATATAGAAAAATTCGGAAATACAATGGATGGTATACAAAGAAAAATATTAACTAAAGAAGAGACAGACAGTATATATATAACAACAACTACACTTCTACCATTATTAAATAAAATAAAAATTAGCGAATTTTTACCTAAAGATATAGAAACAGCATTAAAAGAAATGAAGAAGGAAGCAATACAAGAAAAAACCTTATCTGAAAACGAAGAATTTGATATATTTGGTGGAATCATTCAAGACAATACAAAAGTATCTAAAATTAATAACAGAAAACATAGAGAAATACCAAAAGACAAATTTAATATTTTAGAAATAAACAAAAACACAAAACAAATTGGTTTTAAATTATCTATTGAAAAAGTAATTGCAAACGTAAAAAAGGCTTTAACAAAAGTAGTAGTTACAGAAGATATACCAGTATACAAAGCAATTGTTGAAGGCAAATTAGATGACAGACAAATAAATATATTTAACATAAATCCAGAAAAAGAAATAGAAGAAGCAATACAAAATAAAAATAACAAAATAAATTTTTATAAGATAAATTTAAAAGAAGGTAGTAATGCAATTAGCTATACCAATTGTATATTCTATGATAATCAAAATAAAACCTTGCCATTAGGACAAGACTTATCTACTAAAATACTAGTTGATGTATCTAAATTAAAGTTAAATTTAAAAAGAAAAGAAAAGTTTAAAATAGTACAATTTGAAGATGAAAAAGATGACTTTTCAAAAGTCAACATAAAGGCAATAATGGTTTTTGAATTTGATGCAGAAATAAAAAAAGATGCAGAAATGAAAAAACAGGAAGAAAATAAAAAAGCATAAAAAATTATAGACAATTAAAAAAATATGTGCTAATATATATTAGTACATATTTTTTGCCAATGTGGCGGAATTTACTAAGATTGTTAGAGTTATGCTCGTTACAATATAAGTATGTTAAACCCAATATGCAGGTGTGGTGGAATTGGTAGACGCGATAGACTCAAAATCTATTATAGGAAACTATGTGTGGGTTCAAGTCCCACCACCTGCACCAAATTAAATTTATATATCCAATTAATTTTCTGAAATTGAAGGGGTACATTCTTCAATTTTTTTTGTCTTTAAATCATTTGCTATAGCTTGTGCTGAAATATATTTCTAAATATTAACAAAATTATTACAAATTCATTACATTTAAGACAGAATATTGCAAAATAACTTAATAAAAGATATAATAAAGTTGTAAGCAAAAGTGCGAGCAAATACAAAAAGGAGAAAATAATAATGTATAATGCTGAAACCCTTGAGGCTGTAACACACACACACACACACACACACACACAAGTATTTTATTAAAAGCTATAAAAATAATTATAGTTTCTATTTTGTTATGTTAAAAAAGAAGAAAACCTAAAATAAAACTGTAGATAAAGCAGTTCTATTTTAAGTTTTCTTTTTTTATAAAAGAAAAAGTAAAGAAAAAAATGAAAAGTGAGGAATTGAAATGGAAAAAACAGAAAAAAAAGGGAATGGAATCGTTGGTAAAGTATTCAAAATAATATTTTTTACAATAGCATTTATAGTATTAGTAATAGCAGGAACAATATTATACAAAGCAAATAGATATCCAGACAAAATACCAGACATATTTGGCTACAAACCAATGATAGTACTATCCGGTTCAATGGAAACATCAATACATACAGGAGATTTAGTATTTGTAAAAATGGTAGACCCAAAAATACTAAAAGAAAATGATGTAATAGCCTTTAGAAACGAAGAAAACACAGTTACAACACATAGAATTGTAGAAATAGTAAATGAAAACCGGAACACAAAAATTCAAAACAAAAGGAGATAACAACGATACTGAGGATCTTAACTTAGTAGAAGAAAAAGATGTAGAAGGAATATATGTTACAAGAATAGGTGGTTTAGGCAACTTTCTAATGTTTATGCAACAGCCTATTGGCTTAGCAGTAGTTTTAATAATAATATTAGTAATAGGCATGATATGGTTGCATTTTGCAAACAAAAAGGAAGAAAAAGAAATGGCCTTTGCAAATGAACAAGAAAGAAAAGAATTTGAAGAATACAAAAAGATGAAAGAACAAGAAAATAACCAAGACAAAAGCTAAAGCATATAAAAGTAGATTTTCTACGTTTTATAGAAAAGGAACAAAGGAGGAGGTGAAAAATAGATGGACAAAAAGACAAGAACAGCAGTTATAGTTGTAATGTTGGTAGTTGCAATTGCTCTATATTTCATAGCAGGAACATATGCAAGATATACCACAGATAAATCAGGTAATGCCACATTACAGGTTGCTAAATGGGCTGTAGCAATAAAAAAAGGTGCAGAAGGACCAACTTTAAATGACCTTGGCGAATTAGAGTTTACAGTAGATAGCACAGATGTTGCTTCAGGAAAAATTGCACCTTCAGTAACAGCTACAGCAGAAGTTGGTATAGATTTAACAGGCACAGAAGTTTCTGTCGATATAACAGCAAAATTAGATGAAGAACAAGTAGCAGCACAGTTGTCAACAGCTCTTGGAGAAAGTGTAAGTGATATAAAAGTAACAGCTACTCCAACAGGATTTGGTGATGCTGCAACAGGACTTGGAACTTCAGGTGAAGCAACAATTAATTTACCAAACCAAGCTGCATTCACAGCAGAAAATGGTGTTGGTACAATTAAAATAGCAATAACATGGACAAACAATGAAGATCATAATGCTTCTGATACAACAGCAGGTGAAAGTGCAACATCTATATCTGTACCTATTACTCTAGAAGTAAAACAACACATTGCTTAAGAAACAAATTAAAACTCAAGCGACATAATAAAAGAAACTGTCGCTTGAGTTTAAGAAAATTTTATTTTCTTAAAAGAGTAAAATTTCATGATTCTATTGTTTTAAGAAAATAAAGGAGAGTTAATAAATGGAACAAAAGAAAGATAAGTGGAAATTAATATTAATGCTACTCATATTAATAGCCTTACTAATATTAATAATGATAAGCTTAAACTATTTTGGAAAAATAGAAAGTAAAGCACGAATCCCAACAGGAAATATAGACATATTTGACATTATATTCGAAGACGAAGAAGGAAATAGCACAAACGCCAATAACGAAAAAAGTGAAGCATCAGAACAAAAAAGCGAAGAAGAAAAAGAAACAAAAGAATTCAAAATAGGCAAAAGTAGAAGAAGAACAACAACTAACTATCAAAATCCAGAAAAGTCAAATAATTCAGAAAATTCAAACAATACAGAAAATACAACGAAACCAGAAGATAATAATACCGATGATGAACAATTTAATGTAGACGTTTACGACAAAGATCAATATTTTGGAGATCACACACCACTAAATATATTTACAAACGCATCTTATGACATAGCAGACGATAAAATTGCACCAACAAGTGAAAATTCATATCAATTCGTAATAAGAAATAGAAATGAATTCGGAATAACATACAATTTAGACATAACAGAAGAAAATCAATTTAATGTAAATATGAAATTTAGATTAAAACTAAATGGAAAATATGTAGTAGGGGACGATAAAACATATGTCAGTGCAAGTGAATTAAATCAATACAATGTAGAACTAGCAGATCAAACACACGATGTATACACATTAGATTGGAAATGGTTTGAGGGGGAGAATGATACAGAAGTAGGGGAAAATATAGAAGCATACTATAAATTAGCATTAAAAATCACAGCTTCTGCCAACTAAAGAAGAAGGAAGGTGTAACAAGTGTCAGCAAAAAGATATAAACAAAGAGAAAAAAACTTTTTAATATTTTATGTGTTTATATGTATATTTTTCGTACTAAGTTATACCCTTTCAAGATATATCACGGCAATAACGGATAATTCAGCAAGCACAGGAATAGCAAAATTTAATGTAACGGTAAATGAAATAAATGTTACAGAGGGACAACCGTTTGAAATTAATCTTAGTCAAAGCAATAATTATCAAAATCAAAAAGTAGCACCAAACAATACTGGATATTTTGAATTCATAATAAATCCAGAAGGAACAGAAGTAAGTTTAGAATATGAATTTAAATTCAACACGGAAGAACTTGGTGAAAACTTCAAAATCACACACTACACAGTAAATAACGATGAAGAAAATATTATTCCAGTAGAAGGAAATAACGTTCAAGGGGTACTTCCACTTCCAAGCAGTAGGCGAGCCTTCACAAAAGAAGAAGGAATAAACGTAAAAGCCTATTGGGCATGGGAAGAGGAAGTTGTGGTAAACCCAAAAATAGAAGAAATAGATAATAAAAATATAGGAGTAACAGCAGTGGTAAAACAAAAGATAAATTAACTAGGAGGTAACAATGGAAAAGAAAAGATTAAAAAGAAGATCAATAATAATTGCAATATTCTTTGTAATAGTTCTATTTATCTTTACTTTCAACGTTACCTCAAGTAGATATATAGGTCAGTTAGAAAGTAAAGGCAATGATATAAATGCAATACCAATTTTAACTTTGCAAAATCCAACATTTGATATACCTTTAAGCATGATTCCAGGAGAATCCTTTGAATCAGATTTTATAGTTACAAATTATGAAGCAGAAAAAGTAAATGAAATTCTTATGAACTACTATATACAAGTTCCCACAGACTTAGAAATTCCATTAACAATCACAATAACCGATAGTGAACAGCAAGAGCTACCACTAAACGGAGAAGGCAAAACGGAAGATCAAACCCTAATATATGGCATTAAAACAGATGATACCTACCATCTAAAAATAGAGTGGGAGCCACAAAACAATAACTACGAATATGCGGGAAAAACCGTAAACTTTACCCTTAATGTTGTAGGAACGCAGTCTGAGGGGGCTTAGTATGAAAGTTGTAAAAAAAATATTAAAAATCTTAGCTTATGTAATATTAAGCATAATCACAATATATAGTGTGGTCATAATATTTCAAAAAATAGTATGGAGAGATAAAACTCCAAACATTTGCGGATATAAAAATTTTGTAGTACTAACAGGAAGTATGGAGCCCACAATAAATGTAGGAGATATAGTATTTGTAAAACAAACAGAAGATATAAAAAAAGAAGACATAATTTCATTTAGAGTAGGAAATTCAGTAGTAACACATAGAGTAATAGAAATAAAAAAAGAGGGCGACAAAGATATATATATCACAAAAGGAGATGCAAACTCTGGCATAGATAGTGAAAAAACAGAAATACAAGACATAGAGGGAAAATATGTATTCAAAATTCCAAAAGTAGGCGAAATATTTTTGTTTTTTCAAAAACCATACGGAGTAGTCTGCTTGTTCTTAATATTAGTAGCAGTTCTATTTCTATTTACAAGAAAAGAAACAAAAGACCCAAAATACATGAAAAAGGAGTGAGAGGAGAAATGGAAAGGAAAAAAGCAATAATATTAGCAATTATTTCAGTTATTACGCTAGCAGTTGCAATAGCTTGTGGAACAACTTATGGAAAATATGTAATAACAAAAAGCTATGAAACTTCCATTTCATCAAAGCCTTTTTCATTTGAAGCAGAAAAAGTAACACAAGAACTTGTAATACAAAGAACTTTGCAAGATGAAAAAGCAACAGAAGAAATAAAGTCATTAGAGCTCACAGTTCAAAATTTTTTAGAAGATAATGTAAACCCATTTGGCACAGATTATGAAATAGCAATAGAAGATGAATCAGGTTTTGCAATTTCAAATGTAGATGAAACAAAAGGCACCCTAGAAGGTGGCACAAAGCAAAACAAAACGGTGAATCTAACATTAGATTTAACCAATTCCAATCCAGTAAATTCGTTAAAAATAACCGTAAAATCAACAAAGCCTTATGAAAAAAAAGTAGAACTAGAAGTAAAAATAATAAACGAGTGGTCAATAAATAAAATAGAAGATTTAGTATATTTAAGTAATAGAACAAATGCAGGAAAAACCTACGCAGGTGATAGAGTTCTTCTAATGGATGACTTAGATTTTCAAGATGAGGCAGATTATAGGGAACCAGGAAACACCACCACATTTAAAGATGTAAATGGAGATGGTACAATAAGTACGATAAAAGAAGAACTAACAACAAAAAATGGTTTTATGCCAATAGGTACTGGAGAAAATTACTTTGAAGGTGAATTTAATGGTAATTCACATACCCTATCAAACATACTTGTGGAAAGCACAGTTGAACGTACAGATGCAGTAGGGCTATTTGGCAAAACAAAAAATGTTACAATAAAAGATTTCA
>CAZASP010000064.1:0-7071 GCA_964487865.1 uncultured Clostridium sp.
TAAAAAGTACAAAAGCCCCTAGAAAATCTAAATTTCTAAAGGCTTTTTATTTTTTAATTTATTATGGATTTGTACCTGTAGTATTTGTTCCAGGAGTAGAATCTGTTTCGTCTGGTTTTGGTTCAACCGGTAGTGTTGGCGTTGGTGGTTCTGGCGTTGGTGTTGGTGTTGGCGTTTGTGGTTGTGGTACTGTTGATGGCTGTTGTTGATCTGAAGCATTATTATTTCCTCCATCTTGTTTTGTTCCTCTTACAACAATTCTTGTCATAGCATCATAAGTATCTCTCGAAAGTAATGTTGTTGATACTACTTTACCATTTAACATTTTTGTTATATAAGTTTCTGTTTTTAAACCATTTGTTCCTTTTTGCTTGATTTTTTCTGTTCCTGCTGGTAAAGAAGCATCTTCTTCATATTTTGTTGTAAATGGAATAGAAGCTATTGTTCTAGTGCTAAAAGTAAATGTATATTCGTTCTCTTCTTTTATTCCATAAATTGATATTGTAGCTATTCCATTTTTTGCACTTGCTGAAATTCTAACTGGATATTTTCTTGTGTTTTTAAATTTAAAATCTGTTGCTCCATATACTACTGTCGCATCTCTTCCTGCTGGTAAGTAAGATGTAACAAATTGATGGTTTCTTCTTTCTACTATTTGTAAGTTTGCCATTAAAACTGTATTATATAATGTAGAAGATATTTGACAAATTCCTCCACCTATTCCGTCTACTACTTCTCCTCCTGAATATATTTTTCCATTTCTATATCCAGCTGATGCTGTTCTTGGTCCTAAAGTTTTGTTGTATGAGAATGTATCTCCTGCTAAAACAACTTTTCCGTTTATTTTTTGGCAAGCAATTACCAAATTTGTTGAGCGGTCTACATCACTTACGTCATATCTCGTTGTAAATGTTGAAAGTTTGTCTGGAAAAGCTTCTGAACCAATTTGGTTTAATGTTATTTTTGGTTTTGTTATTTTTAAAGGAATAACATATTCTTCTTTGTCTTCTTTTAACATTTCTCTAGCCGCTTCTACATCGAAATCTATACCTTCGACTTCTGGATATACTGTGAATGGGTCTTTAGTATAATAAGCATCTTTTGCTTCAGTATAAATTTCTTCATGTATTTTATCTATGTCAATTGGTTCTGGCTCTTTTTGTTCAACTGGAATTGTAATATCGTTTTCATCAGCATTTATATCGTTTAATTTATCTTTTACAAGATTTAATAATTGCTCCGTTTGTATTACAACTCCTGTTTTTCCTTTAGTTATTATTAACTCGTCTTCTTCAATTGCATGGCTAGATTCTATAATAACTCCTGGCAAATTCACACC
Source organism: uncultured Clostridium sp. (assembly GCA_964487865.1). Classification (GTDB taxonomy): domain Bacteria; phylum Bacillota; class Clostridia; order TANB77; family CAG-508; genus CAG-269. The sequence continues at coordinate 1,340 of CAZASP010000064.1, forward strand.
AATGTCATTAATGTTTTGTTTTGTTACATCTTCGTTTAATGTCATGTTTACAGGTATATTTTTCTTTCCGATTAAAGTAAATAAAATATCATAATTATTTATAAATATATTTTCACTTTTTCCAACTAAATATGCTTCTTCTACAGCTTTTTCTATTTCATAGTTAACCTCCATTAACGTTGGATTTAATGTGGTTTCATAATCTTCGTATTGAATACCAATTTCTTTTTCCTTTTTTTCTTGATATATATCATTAATTTTTGCTATTGCTTCTTCTTTTGATAAGCCTGAAACATCTACTCCAGAAATAGAAATTCCACTAAATATTTTTTCATTATTTATATTAACTAAAGCAAATATGGTAGATAAAAAGATTGCAAAGATTATTACTATTGCTAGTATTGCTATAGTCATCCTTCTTTTTTTTCTTTTTTCTATCATTTTTTCCATTTCTTTTTCTATTTTTCTAGGCTTTTGTTTTGCTTGTTCAAATTTTTTGTCTTCTTTATTTTCTTGGTTTTCTTCTTCTTTTTGCTTTTCTTTTTTACTTTGTTTTTTCTCTTTTGGCTGTTTTTCTTCTTTATCTTGTTTCTGTTTTTCTGCCTTTTCCTCTGCCTTTTTTTCTTTTTTAGATTTTTTAGTTTCCTTTTTCTCCTGTTTTACATCTTCTTGTTTTTTCATTTCTTCTTCCTCCGAATTTTCTTTTACAAATCCCTTCATAACAATATTTCCCCTTATTTATAATTCTATTTCAATATTATCACAAACTGCTCGTTTTGACAACTATCTATTTATAAATTCTTTAATTCATCTTATGTTTTTAATTATTTTTTATTCCTTTTAGACAAAATTTCTAAAAATTTTTGAATTTTTTTGAAATTTTTTGAAAAAATACTTGAACATTGCAAAATTTAATATTATAATGTTAAAAGCAAAAGATAAATAAGGAGATAAATTAAATGGAATTAACTAAAAATATTTTTTTTAATACAGACAAATTAATTGAAAATAGCAAAGTTAAAATATCTTATACAGGTCAACTTTTTCAAGATTCATGTGAAGAAGTTACTATTCATTATGGCTTTGGATTAAATTGGGATAATGTAAATGATTTAAAGATGGAAAAAACAGATTTAGGCTTTCAAGCAGAAATAGAATTAGGTGAAGGCGAAACTTTTAATTTCTGTTTTAAAGATGAAAATGACTGTTGGGATAATAATAATGGTACAAATTATATTTTCCCCTTAGAAAAAGTACAAAATGAATTGTTAGTTTTAGAAGATGAGCCTGTAGCTTTAGGTTCAGCAAGAAAATTGAGAAGATCTTATTTATGGAGTAAAAAAGTACGTTTAGCTGTTTATAAACTAATTACTTATCTTCCAAGAATAATTTCAGGAAATTATAAAAGAAAATTAAAAAATAGTGAAAACTAAATAAAAAAGCGACTTGCAAAAGTCGTTTTTTGTTTTATTTGCTTTATGTAATAGACCATCCTCCGTTAATAGAAATAATTTGACCTGTTGTATAATTATCTTCTATTAACCATTTTACACATTTAGCTATTTCTTCTGGCTTTCCTATTCTTTCTAATGGTATTTCTTCTTTTATATTTTCTATTTCTTTCTCAGAAAGTTTTTCATTCATTTTAGTTGATATTATTCCTGGTGCAATTGCATTTACTCTAATATTAGATGGACCTAATTCTTTTGCTAGTGCTTTTGTCATTCCATTTATTCCTGCCTTTGATATAGAATATAAAACCTCTAAAGATGCTCCTACCATTCCCCATATAGATGATATGTTTATGATACATCCACTTTTATTGCTTACCATGTTTGGTATTACTTCTTGTGACATTACAAAGGTTGAATATAAATTTGTGTTGATTACTCTATTCCAGTCTTCATCTGTTTCGTCTACAAACATTTTATATTCACTTATTCCTGCATTATTAATTAATATGTCTATTTTGTTATATTTTTCTAATACAAATTGCACTAATTTATGTGCTTCCTCTCTTCTAGAGACATCTGCTTTAAATATGTCTATTTCTACGTTTTCTTTTTCTAATTCTTGTTTTAATTTATTTGCTTGTTGCTCAGATTTATTGTAGTTTGCAATTACTTTTATCCCTTGTTTTGCTAGTTGTTTTGCTATTTCTCTTCCTATTCCTTTTGATGCTCCTGTTACTATTGCTATTTTTTCCATTTTTACTATCATTCCTCTTTTATATCAATCAGTTTATTAAAGTATATCATATTCTTTATAAATTGCAATAATATAAATACAATATTTTTCAAAAATTTGTTTTCCTTAATTATTTGTAAAATAATTTTAGGGTATTTTTAAGTTAGACATGCTCAAAATCATACAATATTATTTCCATATTGCTATTTATTTCTCCCAACACATAAATAATATCTCCCTTTATGAGTTCTCTATAACACAAATCTGCTATTTCATTATATGCTTTTATTTTTACAATACTATTATTATTTAATTGAATATCAAACTGCACAATTGACACATTTTTGCTATTTATTATAAATTCAAACTTTATATTGCTTATTATTTTTCCAATTAACATACATAAATTCATTTTGTACCTCTTTTATTATTATAGTTTTCGTTAAATAAGTGTATTTAAAATTTTACAATTTTTACTAACACTTATTTAACTGATACTTTTTTACCTTTGTAAATTTTATTTACTTAGGAAGGAATAAATCTCTTTAATACTAATACCTTTACTGGATATATTCCGTAAAATATATCATCTGAAATTTGTATTAGAGTGCAAGACGAAAGGATTTGTTGCTGTTGGCATTGCCATTGTTGTTGTTACGGTTAGATGCTGGATTGTTGTTGTTGTAGTTGCCACCACGATTAACGTATGGATTGTTGGTGTTGTAGTCTTCGATTTATCCCTAATTATTACTTAACTTTTATCTTCTACATAAAATAATTTGTTTAATAAGTTATTTGTATTTGCATATTTTATATATCCCATATGTCCTGCTAAATACTTTTTTGCTTCTTTACTTGTTATGTTTTTTTGTTTAATTTCATTTTTTAAATGTTTAATCTTTTTCTTTAATTTTCTTTTGCCCTTATCTCGTATTTTCATTCTATATTCATTTATTTTATAACCACAAAAATTTACCCCTTGTTTACTTTTAAATATTTGTGTTTTTTTATTTAATTCCAATTCTAAATTTTGTTTTAAAAATATTCTTATCTTTTTCAATATTTCTTTTGCTTCTTTTTTTGTTTTTACCATTATCACACTGTCATCTAAATAGCGACAATAATATTTTATTTTTAATTGTTGTTTTACATATTGGTCTATTTCATTTAAATAAATATTTGCAAACATTTGTGATGTATAATTTCCTATTTCTAAACCTTTTTCTCTTTTTTGAGCATATAGAATTTTATTTATTAACCATAATAAATCTTTGTCTTTTATTTTTCTTTTTAGTATTTCTAATAAAATATTTTTATTTATATTGTCAAAGTATTTTGATATATCCATTTTTAATATGTAATATTCTTTCCATTTATTTTTACAATGTCTCATGCTATTTTGTACATAAAGGGCTGCTTTGTGCATTCCTTTTCCCTTTAAACATGCATAAGATGTACTAATAAATTGTGGTACAAAAGCAGGTTCTAAAAAGTTATCTACTACCCATCTGTGCACAATTCTATCTATGTATCTTGATTTTTCTATTTTTCTTTTCTTTGGTTCTGTTACATAAAATTCTGTATATCCTCCATGCTGGTAAGTTTTATTTTTTAATTTTTCATATAACCATAAAATGTATTCTTCTTGTTTCAAGTTAAATTGAATTATTTCTTTTCTATAACCTTTTCCTTTTCTTGCTTTTCTATGTGCTTCCATTAAATTTTCAAATGTTAATTTTTTATAATACTGATTTCGTATTGTTTTTGGCATAATACTTTATTAACCCTCCTAATATTTTTCCTATTTCATATATTTGTTCCATTGCTATTTTAAATTTATGTTCATCTATCCATTTGTTTTTCTTCATAATTCTTAAGTAGATTCTTTGAACATTTAAATTTGCATCTATTTTGTTTAAATAATGTAATATTTTTGAATTTTCTATTTTACTTATTATCAATATATCTTGTAACATTTGATACATGCTTGTCTTATATTCTGTTCCTATACTAAATTTTTCTACTCTTGGTAATTTTATTATAATTTGTAGTATGTACTCAATATATTTTTCTGTTTTAGGAATTAAAATTAATTTGTTTTCTTTTTCTTGTTTTTTATTCATGTTTATTATCTTCATTCTCCTCATATAATTTTGCTAATGCTATAATATATTTATCTGGCTCTTTATATTTTTTAATTCCTTTTGAACAAATATAACAATTATTATTATTTTCAATTAGTTTGTTGTGTTTATTTCCTTGATATTCTAATAAAACTTCTAAAGTTTCCTTTTTTTTATCAAAATAATATACTACATAACTATAATTTTTTTCTTGTATTAAATCTGTATATTTTTCTAATGATGAAATAGGAAAACCTATTTTACATATTTCTGGTTTAAAACATGTTATTTGTAAATCTAATAAGTTATGTAGTAAGACTGCATCTTTTCCTACTGCTATATAAAATTCTCCTGTATTACATAGTACAATTTTATTTTTATTCTTCTTTTGTAATAATTCCATCATTTGACTAAAACTCATTTTATCACCACTTTCATTTTATTTTTTTATTTTTACGTTTTTTGTGCTTTGAAAAGCACAAAAAACGCCACGTCAGTGGCGCCACGTCAGTGAAAAATTTTCTATTGTACTCAAATACGATTTCCTCGTATTTGCATACATAGAAAATTTTTCAGCTTAAGCAGTTCAAACTGCTTAAGCTTTCTCTTATTCAAATTTTTTTCTTTTAAAACTAGTTTCTTAGTTTATTTAATTCAGGTTTTCACAGCATTCAGTCCTACATTACATAAAGTGCAAGACGAAAGGAGTCGCGGCTGCCGGCACTGCCACTGTCGCTGCCACGGAAAGAAGCTGGAGTGTCGCCGTAGTAGTAGCCACCACGAAGAACGCATGGATAGTTGGCGTCGTAGTCATTTTTTTCGGCTACATATTCATCGTAATTTCCTTCTAAATCATATATATTACATACTTTATCAGCTAAGTTTTGTCCTGATAGTGCTGATTCTCCAGTATGTCTGCTACTATCATATTTTGTTACATTAAATTCTTTTGGTGGACTACTTCCATCTTGTTTATTGTCTACAAATTCCATCACTACATCCCATTGTATCCCTGTTATTAATCCACTTTTTACATCGTCATTATTTATAAATTTTTTTGATTCGTTTTTACAGTTTTCTTGTGAAATATTATTCCATACTGTTGCATCTTTTTTACTTACTAATGTACTTTCTCCTTCTTTTCCTGCCTCAAATCTTCCTATATAAAATCCTCCCGCTTTTAATACTGTTTCTTTCTCGATTTGACCTTCTGTTTTTTCATCTGTTACTTGTTTTTTTAATTCTTCTGGTAAATAATCTGTGTCATCTTTTGCCGTTTGAGAAACTTCTGCCCATTTATAAGTTGTATTTCTTACATAGTTAGTTTCTTCTGTTACTGGTATCCATACAAATTGGTTTCCTTTTTCATCTTCTATTACTACTCCGTCATCTACATCTGTTGCTGAATCGTCTGCTATTTTA
>CAZASP010000065.1:0-6979 GCA_964487865.1 uncultured Clostridium sp.
GATCTAATCCTACAATATTTCTTACTACTTCTACTACTCCCTTATTTCCATATGCTCCTTCAAATTCTTTATTAGTTCCTAGTTCTTCAAATAATATTCTTTCTAAGTCCTTCTTTTCGGTATCATTTATTTTTTCATTATGTCTTATTTTCCAAACAATAATATTATCTAAATTACTATTAAAATACTTATTTAATTTCTTCTTATAGTTAGTAAAGTCATTGCCACTGCTCAAATATACATATTCTTCACTAACATCCATTAGTTTATCTTCAAAATCCGAATATACAGGTTGTATGGTATATGGATCTATGTATTGAATTAAATTTCTTAATTCTTCTCTTACTTTTTCAATATCAAAGAAATTTGCTCTACTTAAATAATCAGTTTCTGCTACTTTTATAATCAATTCTTGTTTTTCTACTACTTTTGGTACTGTTCCTAATTTTTCTAATTCAGCTACTAAACTAGAAATATTTTCTTCTATTTTATTTGTTTTTTGATTATTTATTTTTTTTACTTGTAAGCTATATAATAGATTATCAAATCTCTTTGCATCTTCATTTTCGTCTGAGGCTAACAAAATAGGTGTAATATTTTCTTTTATATTTGTCGTATCTAATATAGACAAATAATTCCAATTTTCTTTTTTTGAAAATTGATCAATATAATATAATTTAGCCTTTACCATAAAACTATCTCTATTTAGTTTACTAATTTCTTCAATAAATTCGTTTATTAAAGATTCTCTATATTGTTTAAATTCTTCCTGTGCTTGATATTTCATATGTTGTAATTCAACTATCAAATCTAACTTATAGTTAAATATTTTTTCTGTAAGACTAACTTGTGTTGAAATTTCTATTCCCTTTTCATTTACAGAAAAAAATTCAAAGTTTTTGCAATAGTCAAATATATAAAATTCTTTTTTATCTTGTCCTACTCCAAATAAATCTTTGCAAAGTCTTGTTCCTCTTCCAATCATCTGCCAAAACTTAATTTTAGACTTTACTGGCTTGAAAAATACTAAATTTACTACTTCTGGAATATCTACTCCTGTATCTAACATATCTACTGATATTGCTATTTGAGGGAAATTACTTTTATTTGAGAAATCACTTATTATACTATCATTGTAATTAACTGTATTATCAATTAATTTTGCAAATTCTCCTTTATATGATGGATATAATTCATTAAATACATCTACTATTTTTTGTGCATGTCTGTGGTTTTTAGCAAATATAATTGTTTTTCCAAGCTTGTCACCACCTTCAACTTTTATTCCTTTTTCCATCAATAATTCTAAAAGTTTCTTAATAGTATCTCTATTAAATAACCAACTATTTATGGCAGAAGCATTTATTTCTTCTGGAGCTTCATTTTCTTCAAATAAATTTTCATATTGTTCTTTTTCTTCTTCAGATAATTCGTTATATTTAATTCCTCTATCCATAAAGTCTGTGCTTGTACATATAGAATGGTATTCTACTAAATATCCATCTTTTACAGCTTGTTCATATTCATAAGCATATGTAGGAACATTGTTTTCTATTTCAAAAAATTTATATGTATTTCTATCAACATCGCTTCTAGGTGTTGCTGTAAGTCCTATAACTAGACCATCAAAATATTCAAATATTGCTTGATATCTATTATATATACTTCTATGAGCTTCATCTACAATAATTAAGTCAAAGTGCCCAGGAGTAAATAATTTATTTCCAGTTTTAGATTTCATTTCATCGATTGCATTAATCATAGTTTGATATGTTGAAAATACTATTCGTGAATCTTCTGGATTATCTTTTGTACTTAGTAAATTACAACCAGACATATTAGGTAACAACTTATTAAAGTTATTTTTTGCTTGATTTACTAATACAGTTCTATCTGCTAAAAATAGTATATTTTTAACCCAATTTTGTTCTGTTAATACTTTAGCTATTGATATTGCTGTTCTCGTTTTGCCTGTACCAGTAGCCATAACAAGAAGTGCTTTTCTATGTCCTTCTTCAAAGGTTTCACATACACTTTTTATAGCTTCTAGTTGGTATTCCCTTCCTGCAATATTGGGATCTATATATACATGTGATAAACTTTGCTTGTTTCTCCTTCTATCAATTAATAATTGCAATTCATCTTGTGTATAGAATCCACTAACTTTTCTTGGTGCATATTCTTTATCATCCCACATATATATTTCATAACCATTTGTATAATAAATAACAGGTCTTTGATGTTTTTCAGCCTCAAGGCAATCTGCATATAATTTAGCTTGGTTTTGTCCAATTCTTGCATCTACACTTGTTCTCTTTGCCTCTACTACTGCAAGTGGTAATCCATCTTGTCCAAATAGTACATAGTCTGCGCGTCCTATTCCTTCATTATTAGGCATTCCTGATAATACATACTCTTCTGTTATATTTGTATCAAAATCCCACCCTGCAAGTTTTAACTCCAAGTCTATATATCTTTTTCTAGTTTCCAATTCTGATATGTTTTCTACTTTAAAGTCATAAATATTTTTCTTATTTTCTCTGTTTTCTGTTATTTGTTTTCTTAATTCATTGTTTTCCCTTATTGCTTCTTCTAATTTCTTGTCTCTTTTGCTCAATTCTTCATATAAATTTTCTCTTTCTTTTACTGCTAAAATATTAGAATTTTCTTTAGGTAAAATACTCTCATCAAATTTTAATTTTTGATAGTCTTGTCCATAGCAATATGATATCCATTGCATAAAGTTAAATAAATATCGTAAAGACATTACTGCCTCTTGTCTTGTTATTTTTATATTGTTATGAGCAGCAAAGTTTCCAAGTTTTACAATATACTTAATTTGTGGAAATAATTTTGCATCTAGTATATTTCTAAATGAAATTTCATGGATTAAAGCTGATAATGTTTCTTGATATGGCTGTTTTAAATCCATGTCATTTGCATATAACCATTTTACTGCAAGTTCTAATGCTCTTCTGCTTAATATGCTACATATTACTGTATTTAATCCTATTCCTTTTTCTGCCTCTATTGAAGCATCTGCAAAGCTTCTAAATATTTGCGTTTGCTTTAAAAAATCAAAATTTGACATATTTTACTCCTTATTTTTGTTATCGCCATCTGTTAACAACAACTTTTTATTTTCTTCTAAATATTTAATTTTCAAATCAGATTTTAATTCGTGAATTTTATCATTAACTTTAATTTTTGCACTCTTACTAGCAATGTTCAATAAATTTTGAGTTGAACATACAAAAGCTTTTTGTATATTTTCTTCTGCTTCATCTACTTCATATCCCATTTCTTTTAGTGTCATAGCCATGTTTAACGAATCTTTTATTGCATTATTAATACCTTGATGTCTAGAAAGTTTCCCTTCAATAGTAAATTTATTAAAAACTAGGTCTATCGTTTTATTTAAGAATTTTGCTATAGCAGATAAAATATTTTCATTTCCAAATAAAATACTCCAAATAGAACCTGATTCAATCTTTACAATATTTAATTTTTCGTAACTTATTCCTCCTATATTTGGATACATTATATTTCCTAATTCATAATATACTTTGTCTATTGACTCTAATACAGAATTAAACTCATTTAAATCAAACTGAACATCTAGTAATTGAATCTCTATTGTCTTTTCTTTTTCTATTTCCACTTTATTATCAGTATATAATTCTAAAAAGTTCTTATATGTTCTTTTATATGTCAAAAATATATTCTCATATTTAGTAATTTCTTCACCAAGTTTTATTGCATGACTTTTACTTTTTAGATTTTGTATCCATTCCTGATATACTTCTAACATATGATCTGTATGCCTAAAAAATTCTTCTATATAATCTGATGATATTTCATTTTCTTTTTTATATGTTTCTATTTCCTTTTTTATTTCGCCGTATTTAATAGTAACTGTTATAGCATTAAAAGTCTTTTGTAATTCTTCCATAATATCATCAAAGTTCTTTATAATACCACCATTTTGTATTATATAATGCGTCTCGTTACCTGATGTTGAAGTTCTAGCCATTAAAATCTTATTTAAAATCCCTTCATAACAATTAGTGTATTTTTCTCTCCATGTAAACAAAACCTTAAAAACTTCTTCTGTTTCATCTAATTTACTATTAATAAAAGAATAATAATTATATATTTCATATGATAACATTTTTTACTCCTATCCAAAGTATTTATTCATTAAACTTTCTTGTAATTTTTCCATTGCTTCTAAACTCTTTTGTAATTCAAATTTCTGTTTATCGATTTGTTTGACAAAGTTTGCAAACTTGTTTTGTAACTCTATTGGTGGTAGAATTATTTTCATTTTTTTAAATTTTTCTATCGTTAAAGCTGAATAGGCACTTCCTGAAACATTTTTAGTTTTAAAACTAGAAATCAATATATCTAGTACATATTTGAAATATATCTGTGAAATATTTGTGTTTAATCTAATTTGTAGTACATTTCCATCTTTGTAGTAAAAAGGATCATCTGTATCAACAATCCAAGTTTCCCCTATTGTTCCAACTGCCGTAATTAGTATATCTCCTTTTTTAGGAGTTCCATATTTACTTTTTATTTCTTCATATCTATTTTTTGCAATAAACAATTCTAATGAAGGCTTTTTATTATGTCCTAGTTCTATTATCTCTTTACTTCGATAGAAAGGTATTCCGTTTTCTTGATATTCATTTGCATATATTCTTTTACTTGAACTTATGTCAGCTATATAACTTATTTCTTGTTCTTCAAACTTTTTATCATTTAATTCTACACTACCAAACATCTCGACAAACTGAGATTTTATTATAATATTTAGCTTTTCTAACTGTTCTGTTTTTATTTCTATAATCTGTCTTACATTATCCAGTTTTTTTACTACTTCAATTTGTTTTTTTATATCAGGAATTGGAATACATTTTAAATTACATAGGTTATCTTTTGTAATAGCCTTAAATGTACTTCCAGTTCCAAATTTGTTTAATTCTTTATATTTGCTATTAAGTAAGTAATATAAGTATTTTTTGTTAATATTTTCATTTAACGGTCTAATAGATGCTAAACCTCTACCTATACAACATTTTTCTGTTGCAATATTAGTATCTCCTATCGGTGCTCTAACAGAAACAAGTATATCATCTCTTTCTGCTATCTTAATTGGATTTGAACACCAAACTCTTGGTATAGGGTTTATTTTTCCAAAATCACTTTTCCCTTGATAAAATGGTATTCCATTTTTTTCTTCATTATATGTTTTTGAGTCAGGAGATTGTCCCATGTTTATTATTGCAATATCCTTCAATGTTACATATTCCATAATACACCTCCTGAAATATTAAATTTCAACAAATGTATTATATAGACAAACTGAGATTTAATTAACTCATTTACTTCATCATTTTGGATATTTCCAAATCTTATAATTGGTATATCATTTTTTTGGAATTCTTTATTTTTAAACGCATATCCACTTTGGACTTTACATATATTTCTTAATTTTACTTTTTCCATTATAATATTTCCTCCAACTCTTTTAATTTTTGTTGGATTTCATCTTCCATTTCTATTATACCTTTTAAAATAACTTCTGGTTTTTCATATTCTCTTTTTTCTACAACAACTTCCTTATATTTGTTAATTGATAAGTCATAACCATTTTCAACAATTTCTTCTTTAGGAACAAAGAAAGATTTTTCCGTTCTTGCTCTTTCTTGTTCTTCTTTTGAAAATCTATTATTAAATCTATTTATAATATCTGGTATATCATTCTCTTTTATAGGCTGTCTTTGGTCATCTAGGCTAAATCCATCTGCTGTCATATCATAAAACCATACTTTATCTGTTCCACCATCACCTGTTTTAGTAAATATCATAATAGCTGTTGAAACTCCTGCATATGGCTTAAATACTCCACTTGGCATTGATATAACTGCTTCTAATTTATGCTTTTCTATTATCTCTTTTCTAATGGATTTATGAGCATTTGAACTACCAAATAATACTCCATCTGGCACTATTGAAGCAGCTCGTCCACCTGTTTTTAATATTCTTAAGAATAATGCTAAAAATAGTAGTTCTGTCTTTTTAGTTTTTGTAATAGCTAATAAGTCTTTTGAAGTTCTTTCACTATCTATTGAACCTTTAAAAGGTGGATTTGCAAGTACCAGTGTATATTTACCATTATCTTCATTATCTTCTGATAGAGAATCTTTGTATGATATATTTGGATTTTCAATTCCATGTTGCATTAAATTCATTGCACCAATTCTAAGCATTGTTCTATCCATATCGAATCCATAAAACATAGTATTATTAAAATGTTCCTTTAAATTTTCTGTTAAAAATAATTCGCTTCTATTATTTCTTAAATATTCTCCTGCTTCAACTAAAAATCCTGCACTTCCAGCGGCTGGATCAACGATTATGTCTTCTGGAGTTGGTTTCATTAATTCCACCATCATTTTAATAATATGTCTTGGTGTCCTAAATTGACCATTGGTTCCTGCTGTGGATAACTTTGAAAGTACATATTCATATACATCTCCCTTTGTGTCTCTATCTTTCATTTTTAATTTATCCATTGCAGTTACTACTCTTTGTAGCATAATAGGTGTTGGTATAATGAATATTGCATCTTCCATATATTTTGCATATCCAGAATCTTTGTTATTACTTAACGATTTTATAAATGGAAATACATCTTCACTGACTATCTTATACATTTTTTCTGCTGGATAATTTTTAAATTTGCTCCATCTACAATCTTGATGTTTTTCATCAAAAATCCTTTTTGTTTTTATTCCTAACATATTATCATTTTTTTCGTGTGCTATATCTATATCATCTAACCCTTTTATAAATAAAAGGTATGTAATCTGTTCAATTACTGTTAGTGGATTTGTTACTCCACCTTCCCAAAAGTTTGTCCATATTCTGTCTATTATATTTTTTGTTTCTTGTTCCATCTTTCTCTCCT
>CAZASP010000066.1:0-6767 GCA_964487865.1 uncultured Clostridium sp.
TCATCTGGAGCGCCATGCCCTGCGTCTACTACAATTGTTTTCCCTGAAACAGGTGTAGCAGTTGTCACTACAGTATTTTGATTTTCTTTTTGCTCATTATTTTTACTACCAGTTATTTGTAACGAAAATGCAAAAATACTTATTAATACACATAGTATTAATATTTGTAATCTCTTTTTATTTATTACTATCATATCAAAAACTCCTAATATAAATATTCATTATAATTTATATTAGGAGTTTACTATTTTTATTCTCATTTAACTGCCTTATTTTCTTCTGTCAACTGCATAACTACTTCCCATAACTGATTTTGCTGCATGCTTAACTTGGGCACCTATTTCACCAATTTCTAGAATGTTACTAAATCTTCCTTCATCTGCAACAACAACACCTATAGATAGTGAAGTTAATGGAAATTGCTCTATAATTCCTTTTCTATTTTCTACCTCTATATATCCTTTTTCTAAATCTGCATCTGTAAAATATTTTACTACATTTTTGTCAAAATGAGCTAAAATATTTTGACATGTTTTTTCACAACTATTTCCAGGTATTAAAGCTACAAAATCATCTCCACCTATATGTCCTACAAATGTATTTTCCATATTACCTTGATGTATACAATTTATAATAGTGTCAGCTGTAAATTCTATAATTTGATCACCCTTTAAAAATCCATATACATCATTATATGCTTTAAAATTATCTAAATCTAAATATAAAACACAAAATGCTTCTCTTTTTAGAATTCTCTTTTTTAGTTCTGCATGAATTTGTACATTACCTGGTAATCCTGTTAAAGGACTTATTCTTCTGTTTGTAGAAAGTAACCTACTTAAGTTTTTTACTGTATAATATAAATATTGCTCATCAACTGGCTTTTTTATGAAATATTCAATAGATTCTTGTAAAATCCCCAATCTATGTTCTCTCTCACCTTTAGATGATACAACAATAACAGGTGTAATAGTATTATCTTCGTCCTTCCTAATTTTTCTACACAAATCTATAACATTACGGTCTATTGCATCTTCATTAATAACAATTAATGATGGTATATTTTTTAGAGCAATATCAATTTGTTCAGTTTTTACACTGGTAAATTTGTATTCGGGATCATTTTTGAATAATTCTCTAAATATAACAATTGATGAATCATCGTCATCAATAATATATACATCTTGTACCATTTGTTCACTCTCCGTTTATTTTTTTTCATTATATACAAAAAGGCTTGATTATTTCAAGTCCTTTTTTTGTTTTTTACACTTTTTTTCCTTAGTTCTATTTTTTGATTTAAAATTTCTGTAATTTCATTTGTATTAATAGTTGGAAAAGCCTTTTTTAAACGATGTACATTTTTATATAAACGCGAAATTGTTTTGTCCCTTTTCTTTTTTAAAGTTTCTACTATTTGTTGTATATTTTCCGCAGTAGTTTTTTCTTCTTTTGTTTTTCTTAGGGCTCGTATTTCTTTTAGTCTTTCTTTAATTTCATTATTGATTTTTTCTATTTTTTCTAAGGTTGTCTTAATATTTTTAATATGTATGATTGTGGTAATTGTATCCACTATTAACACAACAGATAGAACTGCTGCAACACAGCTTAATAAATTAACATTTATTTGGGATATTATCGTTCGTATAAATGGATGAATATACTTTATAAATATAACTCCAAGTATTCCCCAACAAATAGAATTTTCTAAACATATTCTACCTTGAAAATTAATTTTATGATTAGAATAATCCCAATATTTTGTTTTGAAAATTTTTTCTAATAACAATCCTACAATATATTCCCATGCAGTTAGTGTTATCATAGTTGCAAAAAATAAAAGTATAGGCCTATCTGATAAATCATTAAAGAAAATTAGCATTATTATACAGCCAATTCCATATATCGGACAAAACGGGCCTTTTAAAAAGCCCGAGTTGATTATTTTTCTTTCACAAATTGTTCTAAATGCAGATTCTATTACCCATCCTAAAAACGAATATAGAATGAAATAGACTATTAGTTCTAATATATTAATATTCATAGTTTCCCCTTTATTTATTGAATCTTGCTCTTAATACTTCTGATACATCATTTTCATTATACACTGTTGCTTGTATTATGTTTTCACCATCATTTAATGGGAATGAATAGTTAAATTCTTTTCTTTCTTCTAAAGGTAATACTTCATTTAAGTTTAATACATATTGTTCTTCATCATTTATAATAAACTCTACTTTCTTTATACCTTGTTCATCTGATGCATTTATAATAAAGTTGCTTCCATCTGTTGTTATTTGCAATTCTGGTTTTGTTACCCCATTTACTTCTTGTTCTTGCGTTTCAGTTTTATTATTTTCGTCTACTGCTATTACAGTTAATGTGTGTAATCCTTTTGGTATTTCTATTGTTTGCTCTGTGTTATAATCATTAATATCAATCTTCGTTTCTTCTTCTTCGTCCCAGCGATATGTTATATATTGAAGTATATTTTTTCCACTTGCCGTTAATATTATATTATTTCCACTTGCTTCGATATTAATTTCAATATCTTTTTCTACTGTAAATACTCTTGAAAGTTCTGTTTCTTGTCCATTTATATCTTTAGCATAGATTTTTAAAGTATTTGTTCCTACTGGTAACTCTATTTTACTTTCAATTTGTCGCTTACCATTGCATTCAATTTGTGTTGCATTATCATTATTCCAGCTATAACTTAATTGCTCTAATGCTTTATCATGGCTTACTTTTACTGATATTTCTGTTTTAGTTGTTTGCTCTAAAGATATACTTGGTTTTGTTGTACTTGCTTTTTCTGTAGTTTCTTTATACATAGAATAAGATCCGGAAGCTACCATTAATATTCCAAACACTAATATAGCAATGGAAAAAAATTTTAATATACTTGTAATTTCAACTGGTCCATTATTTCTTGTATTGTTTTTTCTTACTTTCTCTTTTTTGCTATTGTCTATACTTAGTATTTGGTTCATTATTCTATCCACCTCATTTTTTTATTAAAAAATTTTTAATTATCTAATTATTTTTTGTTTTTATTTTGTTTTTTATTCACGTTTAGATTATAGCATATTGGTTTTTTATTGTAAATGATTTTTTTGCGAAAAAGCAAAAAACCGCTGAGTATTCAACGGTTTTAATTTTTATATAATTATTAGTTTTGTGTGTATGGTAAAATAGCAATATGTCTTGCTCTTTTTACAGCTGTTGTGATATCTCTTTGATGTTTACTACAAGCTCCTGTTGTTCTTCTTGGTAAAATTTTTCCTTTATCATTGATAAATTTCCTTAACTGTTCTGGATTTTTGTAATCTAATTCAAAGTTTTTATCACTGCATAATACACATACTTTTTTTCTTTGTTTTCTGAATTTTGGATTATAATCCTCATCATAATTTTTGTTGTTATTTTTCTTATTTTGTTTTTTATCAGACATTTTTATTATTCCCCCCTGTTCTTTAATTAAAATGGTAGGTCGTCGCTAGAAGATACTTCAAAATCTGAACCCATGTTACCTGGTGCTGTGTTTCCAAAAGTATTTTCAAAGTTACTTTCATTTGCTTCAGCTTCCCTTTTACTGTCTGCAAAATAAGCTTCTTCTGCTACTACTTCTGTTACATAGTGTTTAGTTCCTTGGTCGTCATCCCATGTTCTAGTTTGTATTCTTCCAATTATACCTACTTGTTGACCTTTCTTAAAGTATTTACTACAAAACTCTCCTAACTTGCTCCATGCAACAATATTGATGAAGTCTGCTTGCCTTTCTTCTCCTTGTCTTACAAATCTTCTATTGACTGCTAAACTAAAAGAGGCTACTAATGTATTGTTAGTTTGAGTGTATCTGACTTCTGGATCTCTTGTTAATCTTCCCATTAATATTACTTTGTTCATTTTATATCACCTTTCTTTACTTTAAATAAAGGCCCCTATCTTTATTTAATTTTTGTTTTTATTTTCGTTTGTTAGACGAATTTTATTGTTCTTTTTTTACCACGATAAATTTCATGATATTATCTGTAATTCTATAAACTCTTTCAAGTTCTTGGATAGAATCTGGTTTTGCTTCAAAGTTGAATAATATGTATATTCCTTCACTGCATTTGTTAATATTATAAGCTAATTTCTTTTTGCCCATATTTTCTACTGAGTCAACTTTTCCATTTTTATTTATTAATCCTGTGAATTTTTCTTCTAAGGCTTTTAAACCTTCCTCTTCTACATCTGGATTAACAATGATAATACTTTCGTATTTATTCATTATTTTCACCTCCCTTTGGATTATTAACCTACATTTTCTGTAAGTAGAGAACACAAGTATTTTACCACACTTTTTTCTATTTTGCAAGTATTTTTTTGGTAATTAATGTCAATATTGCAAAATTCAAGATTGAAATAATAATAAATCTTATAATTAATTCAAATATTGGATATATTGATGTTATATTAAATAACTCATTAAAAACTGTTAATCCTAATATAAATAATCCTGTTATTATAATTGCAAGTACAAGTCTAAATATTGATATTGGTA
This sequence comes from uncultured Clostridium sp., assembly GCA_964487865.1. Lineage (GTDB taxonomy): Bacteria > Bacillota > Clostridia > TANB77 > CAG-508 > CAG-269. The sequence goes on from CAZASP010000066.1 coordinate 4,550, forward strand.
GTTTACTTCCTTCACTTTTCCTTGCTTTCGATAGTGTAAATAGTAAAATAATTCCACACAAACCTGTAGAAATTACACATAAACTTGAATATTGTTCTTCTGATATAATTCCTTGCTTATTTAAAACTGTTATAATAAATATATTAAGTGTAACTGTTAAACCTGTTGGTAGTGCTTGTGTAATAACATTTTTTAAAAAATCTCCCTTAATTCTTTCTTTATTAGGTTCAAGTGCTAATATAAATGATGGCAAGCCAATTGTAACTATACCAATTAAACTCATTTGAATTGGTACAAACGGATATGCTTCTCCCATAAATAAAAACATTAAAGCTGTTAAGCTAGAATATATTGTTTTTACTAAAAAAAGTGTTGCAGAACGTTGTATGTTATTTATTGTTCTTCTACCTTCTGCTACTACTTTCGGCATAGAAGCAAAATTAGAATCCAATAAAATTAATTGAGAAACAGATTTTGTTGCATCACTTCCATTTGCCATAGCAATACTACAGTCTGAAGCTTTTAATGCTAATACATCATTAACACCATCTCCTGTCATAGCAACAGTTTTTCCTGCTTTTTGTAATGCTTCAATTAGAAGTTTTTTTTGTGTTGGTGAAACTCGCCCAAAAATAGTATATTCTAAAACTATTTTTTCAATTTCACTTTCTTCAGTAATTGTAGTCATGTCAATGTATTTTTCATATTTTTCTATTCCAACTTGTTTTGCTATTTTACTAACTGTTATTGGATTATCACCTGAAATTATTTTTATATTTACTCCTTGTTGTTTAAAATAAGATATTGTTTTTTTGGCTTCTTTTCTAATTTTATCTAAAATGCATACATATCCAATTAATTCAATATTATTTGGTAATTCATTTTCACTTACATCTTCTTTTGTATGAGTTAAAACTAACACTCTATAATCTTCTGCATATTTGTTAATATCATTTTTATATTTTTCAAAGTCTTGCTTTAGTAAAATTTCTGGTGCTCCTAAAAGATATGTTCCTTGTTCCTTAAAATTGATTCCAGACCACTTGGTTTTAGAAGAAAAAGCTATTTTTTTGATTGGTTCAAATATCTCATTTGTTTTATTAAAATAATTTTTTATGGCATTTATAGTTGTGTTTTCATCATCTGTTGCTATGGCAATATTAGCCAATATATTTTTCATTCCTTCCTTAGTTTCGTTTACTGGAATAAAATCTTTAACTTCCATAACTCCTTCAGTTAGGGTTCCTGTTTTATCGAAGCACAGTGTATCAACCCTTGCTAGTGTTTCTATACAGTACAATTCTTGCACTAAAACTTTATTTTTTGATAAACGTATTACGCTTACTGCAAGAACTGTACTTGTTAAAAGAACTAATCCTTCTGGTATCATTCCAATAATTGCAGCTACGCTTTTTACAACTGCTTCTTGATATGTAGAGCCTTGTATATTTAACTGTGTATAGAATAAAGCTATTCCAATAGGAATAATTATAAATGTTAAAAATTTTATGACTTTATTAAGATAATTTATAATTTCAGAATTTAATTTCTTTACATATTTTGCACCACTTGATATTTTTGCTGTGTAATTTTCCTCTCCAATATGCTCAACTTTTGCAACACATTTTCCGCTTACAATATAGCTTCCTGAAAGAAGCATTTCTCCTTCTTTCTTATAAACGGTATCTGGTTCGCCTGTAATAAAAGATTCGTCTACTTGCACGTTTCCATCTAAAATTATGCTGTCAGTTACAATTTGGTTTCCGGTTTTATATTGTATTACATCATCTTTCACAATATCATAAATTGATATTTCTTGTTTTTTATCATTTCGAATTACTGTTGCTTTACTGCTTGCCATAATTGAAAGTTTGTCTACTACTCTTTTTGCATGAATTTCTTGTAATGTGCTAATTGCTGTATTTAATATTACAATTCCTAAGAACAGCATATTTTTATATGAACCTACTGAAAATACAGCAATTCCTAAAATTAAGTTTAATATATTGAAAAGAGTAAAAAAATTATCAATTAATATTCTTTTTATGCTTTTTGTAGGAACAGTAGTATCGTAATTGACTAGTTTTTGTTGTTTTCTTTGATCTATTTCTATATCTGTTAATCCTTTTGGTATTTTAGTTTTTGTATTCATTTGTTTATTTTTTTGCTTATCCTTTCCATTATTTTTTATTTATTTTACTATAGAAAAAAAGAAAAA